>DPKT01000301.1 GCA_003542385.1 Desulfomicrobium sp. | reverse complement strand
TGCCGGCCTTGGCGTTCTCGACCAGCCCGGGCCTGGCCCGGTCCGCGCCCGTGAAGGCGCCCTTCTTGTGGCCGAAGAGGGTGTCGGCGAAGATGTTGTCGTCGAGGCCGGCCACGTTGACGGGAATGAACTCGCCCTGGCGGCCGCTCAGGCTGTGGATGACCTTGGCCACCAGCTCCTTGCCCACGCCGGACTCCCCGGTGATGAGCACGGGCTGGGTGCTGCGCGCGATGGCCTCGATGTACTGGAAGATGGAGCGCATGGCCTTGGAGCAGGTCACGATGGGCGCGAAGGCCTCGGGGCGCTCCAGGGTGTCCTGCAGGAAGCGCGTGCGCAGGCCGCTGTTCTCGCGGCGCAGTTCCCGGATCTCGATGGCGTGGCGGATGCCCGAGACGAGGCTGCTCTTGTCGTTGGTCTTGACGAAGAAGTCGAAGGCCCCGCGCTTGATGCACTGCACGGCCGTCTCCACCTGGCCCATGCCGGTGATGACCAGCACCGGGACGTCCGGGTGGGTCCTGCCGACCTTGACGATGAGCTCCTCGCCGGACATGCCGGGCATGGCCAGGTCCACGGCCATGACCTCCACTTCGGTCGAGGAGAGGATGGAGGGCACCTCGGAGCTGTCCTGGCAGCAGATGATGTTGTCGATGCCGTGGGATTTGAGCGCCAGGGAAAAGGACCGCAGCCAGGTCTCCTCGTCGTCGACGAGCAGCACGGGATTGGTTGGGTATTTGCTCATGTGCGTGCCCTACTCGTACGAGCGTTCGTCCACGAGGGCCGGGGACCCTTCGGGGATCGTTTCGCCCAGGCCCAGGACCGTCACCGCGGGCCGGAGCTTGGCCGTCTCCTGGAAGGCCGCGGCGACGGCAGCGGTATCCACGGGGCCGTTGGTCTCGATGCGCAGGACCAGGCTGTCCTTGCCCCCCGCATTGCCGACCACGACCTGATGCCGCAGGATCTGCGGGAAGCCGCGCATGGCCTGCGCCACCTGGGACGGGTAGATGAACTGGCCGCGCACCTTGGCCGTGTCGTCGACGCGGCCGAGGATGCCCATGAGCTTGGGGGCCGTGCGGCCGCAGACGCAGGGGGCCTCGGACAGGCGCGAGAGGTCGCCCGTGGCCAGGCGCACCAGGGGGTAGTCCAGGGTGAAGGGCGTGACCACGACCTCGCCCATCTCGCCCGCAGGCACTGGCCGGCCCGTGGCCGGGTCGCAGATCTCCACGAAGCAGCGCTCGGCCAGGTGCATGCCGCCCAGGGCCATGCACTCGTAGGCGATGCAGCCCACGTCGGCCGTGCCGTAGCCCTGGCGGACGACCATGCCGAACATGTCCTGGACCTCCTTGCGCAGGCTCTCGGGCAGGCGTTCGGCGGCGACCATGGCCACCCGGAGCCGGAAATCCCTCTTCGGGTCGAGGCCCTTCTCCATGGCCTTCTCGCCCAGAGTCTTCAGGAAGCTGGTCATGCCCACGAAGCCCGTCACGGGCAGTTCCTCCATGAGCTGGAGCTGGACGGCCGTGTTGCCGGGTCCGGCCGGAATCACGGCGCAGCCCAGGGCGCGCAGGGGCTCTTCCAGCATGAGGCCGGCGGGCGTGAGGTGGTAGCTGAAGGTCATCTGCACCAGGTCCCCGGCGCGGAAGCCCGCGGCGTAGAAGGCCTGGGCCCAGCCCCAGTAGTCGGGGGAGCGGCCCTCGGGGTCGTAGATGGGACCCGGCGACTGGTAGATGCGCGACAGCTCGCCGGGCGCGCAGGACAGGAACCAGGACAGGCCCTTCTCGCGCTGCAGTCGGGAGAGGTCCTTCTTGCGCAGGACGGGGATGGAGGTGAAGTCTTCCAGGGAGCGGATCTCGTCGGGTACGATGCTCGCGCCGGCCAGGCGCTCGCGGAACTCGCCGTCGAAGGACGCCGCCCTGGCCACCACGGCCTCCAGGGCCTGCCATTGCCTGTTGGCCCGGGCAGGGGCCGATTCCGTCTCGTGATCGTGGTAGAAGCCCTGTGTTCTGTCCATGGGCGCTCCAAAAAGTGGATGTGTGGGGTGGGGACGCGCCCAAGGGCGCTGCCCGGTCTGGTTGATCCGCTTCAGCCCAGCCAGCGCTTGCGGCGGCGGTAGTGCTTGACGTCGTGGTAGCTGCGCTTCTCGCCGCCGTGCCCGAGGCCCAGGTAGAACTCCTGCACGTCGGGGTTGCGCAACAGGTCCTCGCCTTTGCCGTCCATGACGATGCGCCCGTTCTCCATGATGTAGCCGTAGTCCGCCAGGGACAGGGCCATGCGCGCGTTCTGCTCGACCAGCAGGACGCTCACGCCCTCGGTTTTGTTGATCCGCCGCACGATGTCGAAGATCTCCTCCACCAGCAGGGGCGCCAGGCCCAGGGACGGCTCGTCCAGGAGCAGGAGCTTGGGGCAGGCCATGACCGCGCGCCCGATGGCCAGCATCTGCTGCTCGCCGCCGGACATGTAGCCGGCCAGCTGGTGGCGGCGTTCCCGCAGCCTCGGGAAGTACGAATACACTTTTTCGGCGTTGTGCGCAAAAAGGCGCGCGGGCTGGGTGTAGGCCCCGCAGCGCAGGTTCTCCTCCACCGTGAGGTCCTCGAAGATGCGCCGGCCTTCCATGACCTGGAAGACGCCGGCCCGGACCAGCTTCTCGGGGCTCAGGCGCACCGTGTCGACGCCGTCGTACAGGACCGATCCGGACGTGACCTTGCCGTTTTCCCCGGCCAAAAGACCCGAGACGGCCTTGAGCGTCGTGGACTTGCCCGCTCCGTTGGCGCCCAGGAGCGTGGTGATGCTGCCGGCGGCCACGTCCAGGGAAAGGCCTTTCAAGACCAGGACCACGTCGTTGTAGACCACTTCCAGGTTCATGACTTGGAGAATGTTCATGGATGCCTTCAGTTCCGCGTTACGGAATTCGTTTCGCACGGGCGGGGACGCCGGGCGCCCCCGCCCTGGTTTTCGTTAGAGTCCGAGCCATTCCTTCTTGCGTTCGAGGACCGTGGTCTTCACGAACTCGAGCTTGCCGTCCTTGAAGGTGCAGATGTTGACGGACAGGTTGGGCCGGTGGTCGTCGGGGAAGTAGCTGACGGCCGGGGCCAGGCCCATGGGGTCGAAGTCGCGCATGGTCTCCAGGGCCGCCTTGATGCTCTCGCCCGTGACCTCGCCCGCCGCCTTGGCCATCTTCATGCCTTCGCACATGACCATGGCCGAGACGAAGCCGCGCACGTAGTGGGTCATCTGCGGCTCGCCCTTGGTGATCTTTCGGATCAGGTCCATGCCGGCCGAGGGCTGGCCGTAGATGGCCGCGCCCTGCAGGCCGAAGTGTCCGGTGGCCGCGTCGCCGGCCAGTTTGAAGATGTTCTCGTCGCTGCTCCAGATGTTGCTGAAAAAGGTGCAGGTCATGCCGAGCTTCTGGGCGTCCTTCATGATGACGGCCGTGGAAGGCGTGGTGCCGCCGGTCCAGACGAAGTCGGGCTCGGCCTTCTTGAGGCTCAGGAGTTGCGGGGTGGCGTCGATGGCCTTGAGGTCCACGTTCTCCTTGCCGACGATCTCGAAGCCCAGTTCCTTGGCGTATTCCTCCATGGCCGGGATGGGGGCGGTGCCGTAGGGGTTGTCCGGGAACATGAAGGCCAACTTCGGCGCGCGGGAATCCTTCCAGGTTTCGCGCAGGTAGTTGAGGCCCGCGCGGCCCATGGTCGAGTAGTCGGCGGCGGCGGTGAAGTTGTAGGGCGCCTTGGCAGGGTCCATGAGGTGGGCCGAGTAGGAGGCCGAGAAGACCGGGATCTTGTCCTTGGCCACGAACTTGACCAATGCCTCGGTGTCCCCCGTGCCCCAGCCCTGCATGGCCACGATGCCCTCGGAGGTGAAGCGCTTGTAGGCGGCCAGGGCCTGCTGCACGTTGTAGGCGTAGTCGACCTGGATGAGCTCCACGGGCTCGCCGCCGATGCCGCCGTTCTCGTTCAGCCAGGCCACGTAGGCCTTGATGCCCTCGGCGTAGGGTGTGCCGACGCTGGAGGTGGCGCCGGTCAGGTCGGACAGCAGCCCGACCTTGTAGGCGGCCGAGGCGGTGCCGACGGTGGCCGCGAGGGCCAGGACGGTCAGGAGGAGAAGCTTTTTCATGGGTTACTCCGGATGCGGCAAAAGGTTTCCCCGGCTTGTCATTGCCGGCGCGTCAGTATGCAAAGGGGTACAGCTTCCAGTAGGCCTTGGTCAGCCGCCACTTGCGGGCCAGGCCTTCGGGCTCGAAGATGAGGAAGAGCACCAGCATCAGCCCGAAGACCCCTTCCTTCATGGGCACGATGACGGCGCTCAGGTCCGGGGCGATGCCCCCCAGGGACGAAACGAGCAGGTTCAGCATCTCCGGCAGCAGGGTGATGAACACGGCCCCGAAGATGGAGCCGATGACGGAGCCCATGCCGCCGATGATGATCATGGCCAGGTAGCTGATGGACAGCCCCATGGAGAACTGCTCGGGCGTGATGTACATGGTGTAGTGCGACCACAGCCCGCCCGCGACGCCGGCCAGGAAGGAGCTCAGGCCAAAGGCCTGCAGCTTGTAGGCGAACAGGTTCACGCCGACGTTCTCGGCCGACTGGTGGTAGTCGCGGATGGCCACGAAGGCGCGGCCGTGGCGGGTGCGGCTGACGTTGGTCACGGCCAGGACGCACAGGGCCGTCACGGCCAGGATGAGGTAGAAGATGCGCGCGTCGGTGTCGAAGGCGAAGCCCAGGATCTGCGGTGGACTGACGGGCAGGCCGTTGGCGCCGCCCGTCAGGGAGGACGCGTGCAGGAAGACGTATTCGAGGATGAGCTGGGCGGCCAGGGTCGAGATGGCCAGGTAGATGCCCTTGAGGCGCAGGGACGGGATGCCGAAGACCATGCCGACCATGGCCGATATGGCCCCGCCGCCCAGGAGCGCGGCGACGAAGGGCGCGCCCGCGTTGGACAGGATGGCCGCGCCGTAGGCGCCCACGCCGACGAAGGCCCCGTGGCCCAGGGACATCTGGCCGCACATGCCCGTCAGCAGGTTCAGGGACACTGCGCCGATGACGGCGATGAGGATGAGGTTCAAGATGGACACGGCGTAGGAGTCCACCAGCTGGGGAACCGCCAGCAAGACAGCGAGGAAAAGGCCCATGCAGAGCTTCTGGAACCGCGAGCGGAAGAGCCCGTCCTCGGCGGCGTAGGTCGTGTAGAAGAGGCCGCACTTGTGCATGCTCATACGCGTTCGATCTCCTTGGTTCCGAAGAGTCCGTAGGGCTTGACCATGAGGATGACGACCAGGATCAGGAAGGAGGCCACCTCCTTGAAGCCGCCCAGGCCCAGGAGGTCCTTGGCCGCGCCTTCGCAGATGTTCTCCAGTACCCCGATGATCAGCCCCCCCAGGGCCGCGCCCAGCAGGCTGTCCAGGCCGCCCAGGATCACGGCCGGGAAGACCTTGAGTCCCAGGTGCCCGAGCTGGGCGTTGATGCCGTTGATGTTGCCGAGGATGATGCCGCCGATGCTCGAAACCACGGCCGCGATGCACCAGGACAGGGCGAAGATGGACTTGATGCCGATGCCCATGGACTGGGCCGCCTGCTGGTCGAAGGCCGTGGCGCGCATGGCTATCCCCAGGGACGAGAACTTGAAGAACAGGCTGAAGACCCCGAAGAGCAACGCCGAGAGCCCGAAGGCCGCGACGTAGACCGGCGCGATGGGCAGGCCCAGGAGCATGTAGGGCTCCTGGGGCAGGATGGCCGGGAAGACCTGGATCTGCGTGCCCCAGACCATCTGCACGAAGGACTTGAGCATGGACGACAGGCCGATGGTGACCATGACGACCGAGATGATGGGCTCGCCGATGAGCGGCCGCAGGATCAGGCGCTCCACGGCCGTGGCCAGGACGATGGAGAAGGCCAGGGTCAGCAGGAAGGAGGCCAGGAAGGGCAGCTGGAACTGCACCGTCAGGGCGAAGCAGACGTAGGCCCCGACCATGACCAGTTCGCCCTGGGCGAAGTTCACGACCTTGGTGGCCTTGAAGATGATGACGAAACCCAGGGCCACCAGGCTGTAGATGGAGCCGACCACGAGGCCGTTTATGATGAGCTGGAGATAGTATTCCATTGTCCGTTCCTCACGCGCGTCCGACGTCGCGGATGCAGATGCTGCCCGTCATCTCGCGGCGGGAGCCGTCCTGGTAGGTGATGGCGATGCACAGGTCCGTGGCGCCCGTGCCGTCGTACAGCGCCGCGATGAGCTCGGCGTAGCGCTCGCCGATGACTTTGCGCCGGATCTTCCTGGTGCGGGTCAGCTCGCCGTCGTCGGCGTCGAGTTCCTTGAAGAGCAGGGCGAAGCGGCNNCGCACCTCGGTGCCGGGCTGCAGGGCCTGGTTGATGCCCCGGATTTCGGCCTCGATGAGGTCGTAGAGCTCGGGCCTGGACGCCAGGTCCTGGTAGGTGGTGTAGGTCAGGCCCTTCGCCTCGGCCCAGCGGCCGGCGATGTCGCCGTCCAGGCAGACGACGGCGGCGATGAAGTCCCGCCCGTGGCCCAGGACCACGGCCTCCTGCACATAGGTTGAGAACTTGATCTTGTTCTCGATGAACTGCGGCGAGAAGCGCACGCCCGCGGCCGTGGTCATGACGTCGGACAGGCGGTCGATGATGACCAGCTGGCCGTTGTCCTTGAAGTGCCCGGCGTCGCCCGAGTGCAGCCAGCCGTCGGTGACCGTCTCGGCCGTGGCCGCGTCGTTGCCCAGGTAGCCCTGGAACACGGCGGGGCTTCTGGACAGGATCTCGCCCTCCTCCGAGATGCGGATTTCGGTCCCGGCGATGGGCTCGCCCACGGTGTCGAAGCTGACGGCGCCGTCGCGGTGGATGCAGGAGATGCCGGCGATCTCGGTCTGGCCGTAGATCTGCTTCAGGTTGACGCCCAGGGCGTGGAAGAAGGTGAAGGTGTCGGGCCCCAGCGGTGCGCCGCCCGTGGAGGCCGAGCGCACTCGCGTGAAGCCCAGGCGGTCGCGCAGGGCGCGAAACAGGCCCCAGTCGGCCAGCTTGTTTGCCAGCCGCAGGCCCGGTGACGGCGTCTCGCCGCGCAGCACGGTACCGGCGTACCTCATGCCCACGGGCATGCACAGGTTGAAGAGGAAGCGCTTGAAGCGCGTGGTCTCCATGATGCGTACCCGCACCTTGGCGGCCATGTTCTCCCACACGCGCGGCGGCGAGAAGATGAGGTGCGGCCCGATCTCGCGGATGTTCTCCTGCACCGTGTCGGGCTCCTCGGGGAAGTTGACGCAGAAGCCGAACAGCAGGGCCGAGGACACGGCCATCATCTGCTCGCCCATCCAGGCCAGGGGCAGGAAGGACACGAACTCGTCGGTCTCGCGCTTGGGGTCCGAGAGGCCCAGGTTCCAGGCCATGGACAGGAGGTTCCGGTGCGAGAGCATGGCCAGCTTGGGCCGGCCCGTGGAACCCGAGGTGGTGGCGATCAGCGCCGTGTCGTCGGGTGAGACGGCGTCGACCCAGGCCTCGAATTCCCCGGCCCGGTCGCGGCCCAGGGCGCGCACGTCGTCGAAGCTCTTGAGGCCCGGAGCGTCGTAGCCCACGAGGCCCTTGGGGTCGTGGTAGACGATGTGCTCAAGGAGCGGCAGGGCGCCCCGGATGGACAGGATCTTGTCGACCTGCTCCTGGTCCTCGGCCACGACCAGGCGCGCGCCCGACAGCTCGAAGACGTAGCCGATCTCCTCGCCGGGCGAGTCCTGGTAGAGGCCCAGGGACACGCCGCCCAGGCCCTGGATGGCCAGCTGCGCCCACAGCCACTCGGGGCGGTTGTCGCCGATGATGACGACGACGTCGCCGCGGCCCAGGCCCAGGGCTTTGAGGCCCGCTGCGAACTCGGCCGTGATGTCCAGGTACTGCCTGTAGGAAAAGGGCTGCCAGATGCCGTAGCTCTTCTCGCGCAGGGCCGTGCGGCCGGGACGTCGGCGGCTGTTGTCCAGGAGGAGCTTGGGGAGGGTGGTTTCGTACGGCGCGCTCATCTATCTTCCCTTGTAGAGGCCGTCTTCGTCGCCGAGGTAGGCGCTGACGACCTTGGGGTTGGTCTGGACGGCCTGGGGCGTGCCGCTGGCCAGGACCCGGCCGAAGTCGAGGACGATGACGTGGTCCGAGATGTCCATGACCACGCCCATGTCGTGCTCGACCAGAAAGACGGTCACGCCCCACTCCTCGTTGATGTCGAGGATGGAGCGGGCCATGTCCTCGGTCTCCTCCAGGTTCATGCCGGCCATGGGCTCGTCCAGGAGCAGGAGCTGCGGCTCGGCGGCCAGGGCCCTGCCCAGCTCGACCTTCTTCTGCACGCCGTAGGGCAGGTGCCCGGCGACGGTGTGGCGGTAGGGGGAGAGGTTCAGGAAATCGATGATCTCCTCCACGCGCTGCCGGTGGCGGTCCTCCTCGCGGCGGGCCTTGCCCAGGTAGAGGATGGAGGCCAGGATGCCGTAACCGAGGCGCGAGTGGCGGCCGACCATGAGGTTGTCCAGGACCGACAGGCCGCGGAACAGGGCGATGTTCTGGAAGGTCCGGGCCAGGCCGAAGCCCGTGCGCTTGTGGGCCGGCACGCCGGTCAGCTCTCGGCCGTCCATGTTGATCCTGCCCTTGGTCGGGGTGTAGCGGCCCGAGATGCAGTTGAGCATGCTCGTCTTGCCCGCGCCGTTGGGCCCGATGAGGGAGGTGATGCTGCCCTTGTCCACGCGGCAGGTGACCCTGGACAGGGCGGCCACGTTCTTGAAGGTCAGGCTGACCTCCTGCACCTCGAGCAGGGGACTACTGCCATTCATGCTTGAAATCCTCGGGGCCGACCACGTCGTACCCGGCCTTCTGCAGCGCCGCCGCGATGGACGAGGGGTTGGGCGTGTCCACGCGGATGACGACCATGCGGCGGTCGGCGTGGGTGAAGGTGCCGGTGGAGATGATGGAGTAGCCGAGTGAGTCGATGATGCCCGCCACCTCCTTCAGCACGCCGGGCCGGTCCACGACCTCGAAGACGATGCGCGAGCCGCCCTGGCCGTAGCCCATCTCCTCGGCCAGCACCTCGAGCATGATGGTGCGGTTGATGTAGCCGATGAGGTCCCCGTCGGCGTCGACCACGGCCAGGCCAGCCAGGTTCTTGGCGTGCATGAGCATGGCCGCGGTCTCGATCTCGGTCTCGGGGGTGACGGTGACGATATCCTTGCGCATGATGCGCCCCACGGTCAGCTTGGACAGCAGGTAGTTGATCTCGTGCTTGTCCAGCCCGGTCATGAGGGAGGGCATGGCCGCGTTGATGTCCTCGGTGCGCACGTATCCGGCAAGCTTCCCGTCCCTGACCACGAACAGCATCCACAGCTGCTGCTCGTCCATGAGGCGCTGGGCGTCCTCGGCCAGGGCGTCGGGGGGCATGGCGACGAAATTCTTGAGCATTTTGAGCCCGACAAACATGGTTGCTCCTTTTCTCGGGGGGGTGGTTCCGATCGTCATTAAGAAAGGTTCGTGCCAGAATGAATCGAGACATGGGGGTGCCGGTGGAAAAAGTTTTTTGCGTCCTGAATTGAAATTGTATTTCGGTGTGTTACTCTTCTCGCCCCGCCGTGTCTGCGCCCGGACGAAATTGGCGCGACCGCGTCATGCGCTGAATTATGCGTTTGTCATGCAATAAAAGTTGTCAGTGAAGAAACCACTCCCGGCGCGGCGGGCCGCCGCGGGGGAGACGATGTATGGCAAATTAAGTTGCACAAGCAATTTTTCTTGCAGCGCAAAATTTTCCGATGATGTTGACAGGTCTGTTCGGCAGGATTATTTTGAACATAATTTCAAATTGAGGAGGTTCGGTGGGACGCAGGAGAAAGTGCAGGTTCGTGGCCGACGTGCCCGAGGTGACGGTGTTCAAGCCCCAGGGGGTGCCCATGTCGCAGCTGTACGGCGTGGTGCTCGGCCTGGACGGGTTCGAGGCCTTGCGCCTGGTGGACGGGGAGGGCCTGAGCCAGGAGGAGGCGGCCGCCCGCATGCAGGTTTCCCGCCCCACGCTGTGCCGCATCCTGGGCGAGGCCCGGGGGCAGGTGGCCAGGGCGCTGTCGCGCGGCTGGGCCATCCGCATCGAAGTCGACGTGGAGCACGCCGTGACCAATGGAAATGAACAGGACATTT
>DPKT01000242.1:5715-5888 GCA_003542385.1 Desulfomicrobium sp. | reverse complement strand
CGGGGCCTCGCGCAAAACCGGCCTGCGGCGCTCCCCGCCCGGCAGCCAGGCCTGCAGCGCCTCGGCCAGGACCGTCAGGGCAATGGGCTTGGGCACGTAGTCGTTCATGCCCGCTTCGAGGCACTTTTCGCGGAAACCCGCCTGGGCGTGGGCCGTCATGGCGATGATCGGCA
>DPKT01000242.1:845-5680 GCA_003542385.1 Desulfomicrobium sp. | reverse complement strand
CCGTCCATGACCGGCATCTGCACGTCCATGAGCACGAGGTCGTAGGCCGCGCGGGAGAGGGCCTCGAGGGCCTGGGCCCCGTTCTCCGCGGCGTCGGCCTTGAGGCCCATGTTCGACAGGATGCCCAGGGCGACCTGCTGGTTGGTCACATTGTCCTCCACCAGGAGGATGCGGACATTGCGGTCCGAAAAGTCGGGGATGTCCCGCCTGACCATCTCCCGCGCCACATGCCGGGTGACGAAGGCCGGCTCCGCGCCTCCGCCCATGACGATGTTCAGGCAGGCCTTCAGTTCGCCGTGCAGGACGGGCTTGCACAGATAGCCGGAGAAGCCCGCCCCGCGGAAACGCCTGGCGTCGCCGCGCTGGCCCAGGGAGGTCATGAGCAGCGTGCGGGTGTCCCGGAACCTGTCGTCGGCGTGGATGGCCCGCCCCAGGGATTCCCCGTCCATGACCGGCATGCAGTGGTCGAGCACGGCCAGGCGGAAGGGGTCCCCTGCCGTGGCGGCACGGGCCAGCTTGTCCAGGGCGCCCGGTCCGTCCTCGGCCTCGTCGGGGCGCATGCCCCAGGCCGAGAAGCGGGCCATGAGAATTTCGCGGTTGGTGACGTTGTCGTCCACGACCAGCACCCGCAGCCCTTCGAGACCGGCAGGATCAAGGGACCTGGCTCCCGTCGTCCTGGAGGCATCGAGCCGGACGGTGAACCAGAAGGTGGATCCCCGGCCCAGGACGCTCTGCACGCCGATCTCGCCGCCCATGAGTTCGACGAGCTTCTTCGAGATGGACAGGCCCAGTCCGGTGCCGCCGAAACGCCTGGCGATGGATGCGTCCGCCTGGGTGTAGTCCTCGAACAGACGCTCCCGCATGTCTTCGGGGATGCCGATGCCCGTGTCGCGGACGGCGAAGAGCAGGGTGGTGGGCGAGGCGGCCTGCGGGCCGGTCCCGTGGGCCATGGAGACGCGCACTTCGACCTCGCCCGCGGGGGTGAACTTGATGGCGTTGCCTGCGAGGTTGGTGATGACCTGGCGCAGCAGGGCGGGTTCTCCTCTGAAGTGCTCCGGCACGTCCGGGTCGGCGGAGCAGATGAACTCGATGCCGTTTTCCGCCGCCTTCACGGCCAGCATGGAGGCCACGTCGTCCAGGAGTGGGCGCAGGTCGAAGTCGAGGCTCTCCAGTTCGAGGCGGCCGGATTCGATCCTGGAGAGGTCCAGGATGTCGTTGACCACGGCCAGGAGGGATTCCCCGCTGGATTTCAGGGTGCGCGCGTAGCGGCGCTGCGTCTCGTCCAGGTGCGTGTCCATGAGCAGCCCCGTCATGCCGATGACGCCGTTCAAGGGCGTGCGGATCTCGTGGCTCATGCGGGACAGGAAATCACTCTTGTCGCGCGCGGCCTGCTCGGCCCGCAGGCGGGCGTCGTCGAGCTCCAGGTTCTTGAGCTCCATCTGCTGGGCGAAGTCGTTGAGCCTCTGCTCGGCCTTCTTGCGGTCGGACACGTCGACAAAGCATTCCAGCAGCTTTTCCCGGCCTTCGATGTTGACGCGCTTGACGGTCTTCAGGATGGCCAGCCGGCTGCCGTCGGCGTGGGGGATGGCAAGCACTCCCTTGACGTTGTTGGCCACTGCTTCGCAGGCGGCGTTGGACAGGTCGTCCAGGGGCAGAATCACGACATGGTTGCGGATGCCGACACGGCCATTTTCACGACGATATCCGAAAAATTTGGTCTGCATGGATTACCACCTCTTGGTTTTGACGTTGTGGACGTGCAAGTGTTCGCCTTTCTTGATGGGGGCCACGACCTTGCCGATGTCGGTATTGTATTTGAAGACGGTGTCGCCGACGGCGAAATCCTTCAGGGCGACCTTGTGGCCGATCGGGATGTCGTTGAGGATCTTGATCTTGACGGTCTGGTCTTCTTTCATGACCCAGCCAGTGATCTCCTGATTGGCTTTCAAGCCTTCAACGACCACTACGCCAACGCCATCCGCGGCTTCGTGAACCAAAAAATCGATAGCCATGTATGCCTCCTAAAGCTGTTAAAATGTAGAATCGAGCGCTTCGACAATGGTAATGTTGCAAACATTCCAATAATTCGGACTCGATCTGCCTCAATTCATTTACAGTATCGATTTGTATATTTTATATTGACGAATTTGTTTGTTTTAACTTTCGCCATATTCAAATGAATAGAAATCGATACTGCTGTTTACATGCTTGTCTCAAATCAAGATTTACACAGTCTCCATGTTTCTTGTGATTTCTTGTGCATCTCAAGCAAGGAGCGTTCCAAAATAACGTCCTGTAAAAAATTTTATAATATTTTGTAATGTATATACTTTTTAAAATCAGGTAGCCGGGTCGGCCGGCCTTTGTGTGCATAACTGGACAGTTTGCCCGGATTCGGGCATCAAATGGGCAGTTTCGGTGAACCGGCATCCGGCCTCGAGGACGAACCCATGGATTCTCTCAAAACGCCCAAGTCTCATGCCCAGCGTATGCTCAACGCACAGTCCCTGAGCAGGGAACTGGTCTCTTCCCTAGGCAAGGTCACGTCGCGGAACGTTTTCCTGCAGACCCTGTCGCGCCTGTTCCGGCAGCAGTTCAGTTTCGACCGGCTGTGCATCAACCTCTACGATCCCAACAGCGAGCTCCTGAGTTACTTCACGGCGGCGGAAGGGGCCGTGATCAATTCCCTCTCCCCGATCCGGAAGGCCGAGAAGAACACAGTGGCCGGACACGTCATCGCCTCGCGCAAACCCGTCGTCATCACGGACATCTCCCAGCATTTCGCCGAATCCATGCTCCACCCCATGGCCGAGGCCGGCCTGACCACGACCATGGCCTTCCCGCTCATCCTGAGCGACAAGATCATCGGCACCCTGCACTGCTCATTCCGGCAGAAGCCCGACAACCTCTACGAGATCATGGAATATCTGCTGGAGCTCGCGCCTTACGTGGCCGTGGGCCTGGGAGCCCTGCTGGCCATGGAGTATCTCGAACAGGGGTCGAGCCTAAACCAGGTCCAGTTCACTGGCGAGGACGAGTGCGAGACGTTCTTTTTCGAAAGCCCCGTCATGCGCCAGTTCATGGCCAAGGTGCACGCCGTGGCCAAGCTGGACATCCCCGTGCTCATTCTCGGGGAGACCGGCACCGGGAAGACCCGGCTGGCGCATTACATCCATTGCAACAGCCAGCGCCGGAAGATGCAGTTCGTGAAGGTCAACTGTCCGGCCATGGCCTCGACGCTCTTCGAGAGCGAGCTGTTCGGCCATGCCAAGGGGGCCTTCACCGGGGCGGCTACCAAGCGCGTCGGGCGTTTCGAGCTAGCCCACCAAGGGACGCTCTTTCTGGACGAGATCGCGGAGCTGAACCAGGAGATGCAGAGCAAGCTGCTGCATGTGCTGGACGACAGCTGCTTCGAACGGGTCGGCGAGAGCGTCTCCTTTTCCGTGGATACCCGCCTGGTCGCGGCGACGAACGTGAAAATGAGCGAAGCCGTGAGCCAGGGAAGGGTCCGCAGCGATTTCTACTACAGGCTGTCATCCTGCGTTCTGGAGATCCCACCGCTACGGGACCGCGTGGACGACATCCCGGCCCTGTCGAGTTTTTTCGTCACGCAGCTCTCGAATCAGTATTCGCTCCCGCAGATCCAGCTGTCCCAGGACATCCTGCACCGGCTCGGCCAGCACCGCTGGCCGGGAAACGCGCGTGAGTTGCGCAACGTCATCAACGCCTTGCTCATCAAGAAGAGCATAACCGGGAAGCTGGACGACAGGGACATCGAGGAGGCGCTCTGCACCGACTCGATCGCCTTTGCCGAGATGAAAGCCCCCTCCGTCGCTCCTGCGGTGACATCGACGGCGCCGGCTTCGGGCTGCAGCCTCGAGGAGATCGAGCGGCAGCATATCGTGCAGGCCCTGGAGCGGGCCCGCGGCGTGATTTCCGGACCCAAGGGGGCCGCGAAAATGCTGGGGCTGTCGCGTTCGACGCTGCAGAGAAGGATGGTCAAGCTGGGGATCGACGGGCAGGCCGTGAAGTAGGGCAAGAGCCGGATTGTGATGGAGTGGGGGGCTTTCGCCCGTTCGGTTGCGAATCGGTGCGGGGCTGCGCCTCAATGTGTCAGGCGATGCCGTCGAATCCCGTCTGCAGGCTGACTGTCGAGAACCGCATTTCCGCCAGGTCGGCCACCAGAAGGCTGCCACGCAAGGCCGACGGCGCGCCGGCCAGAATCCGGATCACTTCCGCCGCCTGCAGCGACGCCGCGAACCCGACCACCGGGCTCGGAATCCCCTGTGCGAGCTCGCTGCCGTTTTCCGGACCGCTCATGAATTCGCCCAGCCCCGTCTCACCTGGCCATGTCACGCTGACCAAGGCCGTCCACCCCGAGACGCCGGCTGAGACGAGGGGGATGTTTGCCGCAGCGGCCATGGCCTGTACTACCTTGCGGTGGGCAGCGCCTCCCAGACAGTCGACGGCAATGCCGACTCCCCGGAACAACCTGGCATGAACCCCTTCCGGAAAGGGCTCGACCGTGACGAGGGGGTTCGCTTCGGCGGCGCGTTCGCAGGCTGCCTGGACCTTGGGTCGTCCAAGGCTTGCCGACGTGGCCAGGAGCTGCCTGTTGGCGTTGTGCAGTTCGATGCGATCCGGGTCACAGGCCAGGATGGTCCCGACCCCGGCCCGCGCCAGAAATTCCAGAACATGCCCGCCAAGTCCGCCGCAGCCGACCAGCAGGACCCGCGCCCTGGCCAGACTGGCCTGGTCCTGGGGCCGCAGGGTCTGGGCGTTGCGCTGGTACCGTTCGGGCATCTCCCCTTTTTCGATGGCTTCCGCCACTTCCT
>DPKT01000242.1:473-794 GCA_003542385.1 Desulfomicrobium sp. | reverse complement strand
GCGTTCATCGCGCCGCCCGGTAGAAATAGGTCGTGTTGGCGTTGGGCACGACGGCGATGCGCGGGGGCTTGACCGCCGTCCTGATCCATCCGTCCACGGCCGCCTGGGCGTCGCCCTTGCGCAGATGGCATTCGGCCAGGGTTTCGGCGTCCATGTCCGAATCCACGACCACCTCGAAGCGGGTCAGGGTCCGGCTGAAAAGGAACGCCTTGTGGGCGCCCATCCTGAAGCCCATTTGCTCGAATTCGAGCATCTGCTCGGCCGGGCTGGCGAACCGGCGGACGTACTGCTGGTAATGGTCGTCGCCGACCCCCTGGGAAC
>DPKT01000242.1:0-437 GCA_003542385.1 Desulfomicrobium sp. | reverse complement strand
TTCTGGGCCTGATAGAGACAGATGTCCTTGGGCTCCCCGCCGCAGGAGGCGATGACGATGTCGAACGGCTCGTCCAGTGGCAGCCCGTACACTTTCTCCGAGAAGGCCGCTCCGGCCTTCAGGACCGCCACGGGTTCGCCGGCCAGAAGGGCCACGGCCTGCTTGGCCGGGTTCAGGCTGACGTTGATGGCCAGGTCGATGCCGATCATCTGCCCGGCCTCGTTGATGTCCAGGCGGGTGGGGTTGTCCAGGATGTTGCCCACCCTGGCCTCGGAGCTCGACATGAGGCTGTGGTTGTGCTGGATCAGGGCTTTCGACGCGCAGCCGATGGCCACGCCCTTGGCCCCGCCGGTCATGCCCTGGAACTGGTGGGGGTCGATCATGCCGATGACGAGCTTGAGTTCGGCCTCGCCGTAGGCGGCGTTGATCTCCACGGG
>DPKT01000053.1 GCA_003542385.1 Desulfomicrobium sp. | reverse complement strand
CGGATGGCCGCGCAGGGGCACATCTCCACGCAGGCCGGGCCCATGCCGACCTGGCGGCGCTGGGCGCACATGTCGCACTTGGCGACCATGACCCCGCGGTCCGTCTCGAACATGGCGCTGTGGGGGCAGGCCAGGATGCAGTTCTTGGTCTGGCAGCCGCGGCAGAGCATGGGTTGCAGGATGACGGCCCCGTCCTTGTCCTTCTTCAGGGCGCCGCGCGGACAGGCATTGGCGCACTTGGGATTTTCGCAGTGCAGGCAATAGAGGGGCACCATGACCCCGTCCACGGTGCGCGTCATATGGATGCGCGAGGTGTCGTGGGTGAAGCGGCACACGTATTCGCAGGTCTCGCAGCCGATGCACAGGCTGTAGTCGATGTAGAGGGTCTTGCCGCAGCTCATGCCTGCCTCCCGAATCCGGCCTCGTTGGCCACGAGGTCATTGTAGTCGTAGGCGTCCAGGCGGTCCTGGGCCTTGAGGTCCAGCCAGTTGGCCAGGGACCGGGCCGCGCGCAGGCCGCTGTAGACCGCCTTGCCGATCTTGCTCGGCCCGCTCAGGGCGTCGCCGGCCACGAAGACGTTCTCGATGGCCGTCATGTGCAGCCAGCGCACCTCGCCCTTGCGCACGTTCTCCAGGCCCAGCTCCTTGGCGAAGGGAGGCGTGGCCACCTCGCCGATGGCCGCCACCACCAGGTCCACGGGCAGGACGATGTTTTCCGGCCCGTCCTTGCCGGGCCGCGAAATCTCGATGCCCTCGACCCTGCCCTCCCCCAGGACCCGCACGGGCGTGCTGCGCTCCAGCCATTCCACGCCCATGGCCTTCAACTGCTCGATCTCGAAGGAACCGCACGGGGCTTCGCGGCTGGTGCGGCGGTAGATGTGGTAGACCTTGGCCGCGCCGAGGTGGATGGCGCTGTGGGCCACGTCGATGGCCGAGTGGCCGGCGCCGATGACGGCCACGGCCTTGCCCAGGACGTCGGGCAGCTTGACGTTGGGCGCGCTGTATTTGACGGCGCGGATGGGGAAAAGGAACTCAAGGCCCGAAAACACGCCGGGCAGGTTCTCGCCGGGGATGCCCAGCTTGCGGGAGCGCCAGGAACCCGTGCAGATCATGATGGCGTCGTGCTTCTTGACCATGTCCCCGAAGCCCAGGATCTCGCGGCAGAAATGGTCGCCCTCCTCGTCGTGCAGGGGGCCGCTGCAGCAGATCTTGGTGTGGGTGTGGAAGATGACGCCGCCCTGCCGCTCCAGCCGGCGCGCGCCGAGGTCGATGCGCTCCTTGGGGATGCGGTAGCCGGGGATGCCGAAGAGCATGAGGCCGCCGGGCTTGGGCAGCTTGTCGTAGACCTCCACCTGGTAGCCCAGGCAGGACAGGTAGCCCGTGGCGGCCAGGCCCGAAGGGCCGGCGCCGATGATGCCGACGCTGCGGCCGTTGGGCATGGCCGGCTCCGAGCAGAGAAAATTGAAGTTGATGGGGTCCATGAGTCGCTCCCTATGACTGGATGCACGTATGCCCAACGTCTGTGCCGGGGCCGGTGCTTTGTCAAGAAAGAGCAATCGTTCACAAAGGTTCGGTCCGCGGCGCGAGGACAACACGCGATTTTTGACCTGGGTCAAAGCCGGGGAAGCGGCATCGGCCTAAAGCTCTTTTCAACGGGGACGACATGGCCGTCCCGGCGCAGGGAGAATCGCTTTTTTGACATGGGTCAAAGCGCCCGGCGCGGGTTGCCCGTAAACCCCTTCTCAACGGAAACGACAACACCATACCATGGAGGCTACCCCTCATGTTTTGCAACCAGTGTGAACAGACTGCCAAAGGAACCGGCTGCACCAAGATCGGCGTGTGCGGCAAGCAGCCCGAAGTGGCCGCTCTCCAGGATCTTCTCATCTACGCCCTGCAGGGGCTGTCCGAAGTGGCCGTGCAGGCCCGCGCCAAGGGCGTGTCCGACGCCGACCTGAACCGCTTCGTCAACGAAGGCGTCTTCTCGACCCTGACCAACGTAGATTTCGACCCGGCCCGCTTCGAAGTCCTGATCAGGGACGCCGTGACCCGCCGCGAAGCCCTCAAGGCCAAGGCCGCCGTCAGCCTCGACACCCCGGCCGCCACCTTCGCCCCGGCCGCCACCCTCGAAGGCCTTGTGGCCCAAGGCGAACAGCACAATATCTCCGAAGCCCTGGAAGCCCACGAGGACCTGCGCTCCCTGAAGCAGATCCTCATCTACGGCCTCAAGGGCGTGGCCGCCTACGCCGACCACGCCGCCATCCTGGGCCGCGAGGACGAGAGCGTCTATGAATTCGTGCAGCGCGCCCTGGCCAAGAGCCTGGACAAGCTGGGCCTGGAAGAGCTCATCGGCCTGTGCATGGAGTGCGGCCAGATCAACCTCAAGGCCATGGAACTCCTGGACGGCGGCAACACCGGCACCTACGGCCACCCGGTCCCCACGGAAGTCCCCCTGGGCGCAAAGAAGGGCAAGGCCATCCTCGTCTCCGGCCATGACCTGAAGGATCTGGGCCTGCTCCTGGAGCAGACCGCCGACAAGGGCATCAACATCTACACCCACGGCGAGATGCTGCCCTGCCACGGCTACCCGGAACTGAAGAAGCACCCCCACTTCCACGGCCACTACGGCACGGCCTGGCAGAACCAGCAGAAGGAATTCGCCGAGTTCCCCGGCGCCATCCTCATGACCACCAACTGCATCCAGAAGCCGGTCGAGTCCTACAAGGGCAACATCTTCACCACCGGCCTGGTCGGCTGGCCCGGCGTGACCCACGTCGGCAAGGACTTCTCCCAGGTCATCAATAAGGCCCTTGAAATGCCCGGCTTCGCGGCCGACGAGGACAAGGGCAGCGTCCTGACCGGGTTCGCCCGCAACGCGGTCCTGGGCGTGGCCGACAAGGTCATCGCCGCGGTCAAGGGCGGCGACATCCGCCACTTCTTCCTGGTGGCCGGCTGCGACGGCGCCAAGCCCGGCCGCAACTACTACACCGAGTTCGTCGAGAAAGTGCCCAGCGATTGCGTGGTCCTGACCCTGGCCTGCGGCAAGTTCCGCTTCTTCGACAAGAAGCTCGGCGACATCGGCGGCATCCCGCGCCTGCTGGACGTCGGACAGTGCAACGACGCCTACTCGGCCATCCAGATCGCGGTGGCCCTGGCCGGTGCCTTCAACTGCGGCGTGAACGACCTGCCCCTGTCCATGGTCCTGTCCTGGTACGAGCAGAAGGCCGTGGCCATCCTGCTGACGCT
>DPKT01000224.1 GCA_003542385.1 Desulfomicrobium sp. | reverse complement strand
CGAGAAGTTCCTGGACATCAAGTGCCAGTCCGCGGGTTTCGACCCCTGCGCCGTGGTCCTGGTGGCCACGGTCCGGGCCCTCAAGTACCACGGGGGCGTGGAGCTGCCGCACCTGTCCGTGCCCAACGCCAAGGCCCTGGCCCGGGGCCTTGAGAACCTGTCCAAGCAGGTCGAGAACGTGCGCCACTTCCAGCTCACGCCCATCGTGGCCATCAACCGCTTCGCCACGGACACCGACGAGGAGCATCAGGTCATCCTCGACCACTGCCAGTTCATGGGCGTGCAGGCGGCCGTGATGGAAGGATGGGAGAAGGGCGGGGCCGGGGCCGAGGAACTGGCCGAACTGGTCGCGGCCACGGCCGACCGCTGCACGGCCCACTACAAGCCCCTCTACGACTGGAAGCAGAGCGTGCGCGAGAAGATCGAGATCATCGCCACGCGCGTCTACGGCGCGGCCTCGGTTGAGTACGCCCCCGGCGCCCTGCTGGACCTGGACAAGATCAGGCGGCTGGGGCTTGAGAACCTGCCCGTCTGCATCGCCAAGACCCAGAGCTCCCTCTCGGACCAGCCCGGCCTGCGCGGCCGGCCGCGGGACTTCGTCGCAACGGTGCGCGAGGTCGAGATCGCGGCCGGAGCGGGCTTCCTGGTGCCCATCACCGGCAACATGATGCGCATGCCCGGCCTGCCGGAGATCCCCTCGGCGGAGAAGATCGACATCGACGCCAACGGGGTCATCAGCGGCCTGTTCTGACCGATTGCCTGCCCAAATAAACGAGCCCCTGCCAGACGATGGCAGGGGCTCGCTTCATTACTATGGAAGATGAATCCCCGCCTTCGCGGGNNGCGGGAATCCATGCCTTTCAGCTCAGGAATACAGTCACAAAATCAGGACACCTTGCTCCCGTTGACCACGCCGGAACTCGGCCCCAGCAGGGCCAGGCCGCCTTCCTTCTTGACCGCCAGGACCATGCCCTGGGAGACCATGCCGCGCAGCTTGCGGGGCTTGAGGTTGAAGACCACGACCACCTGCCGGCCCACCAGTTCCTCGGGCTTCCAAAACTCGGCGATGCCGGCCACGACCTGCCGGGGGCTCTCCTCCCCGGCATCGATCTTGAGCACCAGCAGCCTGTCGGCCTCAGGGTGCGGGGCCGCTTCGAGGACCGTGCCGACGCGCAGGTCGACCTTGGCGAAATCCTCGAACTCGATGCACTCGGGGCAGGCCATCTCGATCTTGGGGCCGGCCTTGGCCTCCTTGGGGGCCTTGGCCTTCTTCGGCTCGGCGGGCTTGTCCTCCTTGGGCTCCAGGTCCTGGCGGGGGAAGAGGTTGGAGCGCTCGGCCACGGGCGTGCCCGGGGCCAGGCCGAACCAGGACGAGGTCTCGGCCTCCAGGTCCACGCCTTCCAGGGCGAACTTGATCCCAAGCTGGGTCAGCATGGTCTCGCTGGTGGACGGCATGACGGGCCACAGGTGCAGGGCGACCTTGCGCATGCCTTCGAGGATCACGTAGATGACCGTGCCCAGCCGGTTCATGTCCCCGTTCTTGTACAGGGTCCACGGAGCGGACGAGTCGATGTACTTGTTGAGGTGGCGGATCAGTTCCCACAGGGACTTGAGGGCGCGGGAGAACTGGAAGTGCTCGAACTGCGTCTGGAAGTTGGCCATGGCGTTGTGTCCGATCTCCAGCACTTCGCGGTCCAGTTCCGCCAGTTCGCCGCATTCGGGCACCACGCCCCCGAAATACTTGTGCGTCATGGACAGGCTGCGCGAGAAAAGATTGCCCAGGTCGTTGGCCAGGTCGGCGTTGAAGCGGCCTACCAGGGCGTCCTCGCTGAAGGACGAGTCCTGGCCGAAGCTCATCTCCGACAGCAGGAAGTAGCGGAAGGCGCTCAGGCCGTACTTCTTGGCCATGTCCAGGGGGGCGACGACGTTGCCCAGGCTCTTGGACATCTTGGTCTCGTTGACGGTCCAGTAGCCGTGCACGCGAAGGCCCCTGTAGAGGGGGATGCCGGCCGACATGAGCATGGTCGGCCAGAACACGGCGTGAGGCTTCAGGATGTCCTTGGCCACGAGGTGGTGGGCCCCGGCCCAGTATTTACGGAAATCCTCACCGTCGGGGTAACCCAGAGCCGAGATGTAGTTGATGAGGGCGTCGAACCAGACGTAGGTCACGAAATCGCTGTCGAAGGGCAGCTCGATGCCCCAGGTCAGGCGCGTCTTGGGCCGGGAGATGCACAGGTCGCCCAGGTCCTCCTTGAGCATGGACAGGACTTCGTTGCGGTACCGCTCGGGCTGGATGAAGTCCGGGTTGGCTTCGATGTGCTGGCGCAGCGGCTCCAGATACTTGCTCATGCGGAAGAAGTAGTTCTTCTCCTTGATGAAGGTCGGCACGGTCTGGTGGTCCGGGCACTTGCCGTCCACCAGCTCCTTCTCGGTGTAGAAGCGCTCGCAGCCGAAGCAGTAGTGCCCGCCGTACTCGTCGAAGTAGATGTCCCCGTTGTCGAAGACCTGCTGCAGCACGTGGCGCACGCAGAGCTTGTGACGGGCGTCGGTGGTGCGGATGAACTGGTCGTTGGACACCTCGAGTTCGGGCCACAGATCCTTGAAAAGCTGGCTGACGGCGTCGGAATAGGTCTTGGGATCCTGGCCGTTGGCCTCGGCTGCCTGCACGATCTTGTCGCCGTGCTCGTC
>DPKT01000332.1 GCA_003542385.1 Desulfomicrobium sp. | reverse complement strand
AGCTTGTCGGCCAGGGTCCAGGCGGCGATGGCGCCGTAGGGCACGGTCTTCATCTCGTCGGCGCCGATCTTGGCCTTGAGGCTCTCGTAGCCTGCGAAGATCTGTTCGGGCGTTTCGCCGATGTCCTTGACGGTCTTGGGCAGGCTGTCCCAGTTGCCGCAGACCTTGTCCTTGCGCTCGGGGTTCAGGGCGCCCTCGATGTTGGAGCCCAGGAAGCCGGGGATCATGAGCGTGCGACCCATGCAGATCAGTTTGACGAAGGGCGCGCCCAGGGCCAGGGCCTTGAAGATGTGGTCCTCGCGGGCCAGGCCGCCGGCGAAGGACATGTCAACAACCTTCTGACCCTTGGCGGCCAGGATGTTGCCGTATTCGACGGCCTTGGAGTGCAGCAGGATGGACGGCACGCCCCAGGTCTCCATCATGTTCCAGGGGCTCATGCCCGTGCCGCCGCCGGAGCCGTCGATGGTCAGCAGGTCGAGGCCGGCCTCGGTGGCGTACTTGATGGCCATGGCCAGGGCTTCCATGCCGTAGGAGCCGGTCTTGAGGGAGATCTTGGTGAAGCCGATCTTGCGCAGGTAGGCCACGGTCTCCATGAAGTTCTGGTGCACGGCGTCGGCGGAAGGCAGGTCGGTGTAGCCCAGGCGGCTGTGGCGGGCGAAGCCCTTGATGCCGCCGGCCTTGAAGGCTTCCTGCACTTCGGGCAGCTCCGGGTCCGGGTCCACGAGGTAGCCGCGCTTCTTCAGGAACAGGGCGTAGTCCAGGCTCTTGACCTCGATCTCGCCACCGATGTTCTTGGCGCCCTGGCCCCACTTGAGTTCGATGCAGACCTTGCTGCCGTACTTGCCGATGACGTATTCGGCCACGCCGTTGCGCGCGTCCTCGACGTTCAGCTGCACGATCATGGTGCCGTAGCCGTCGGAGTAGCGGTTGTAGATCTCGATGCGGCGGTCCAGTTCCGGGGACTTCTCGATGCGGCCGTTCGCCATGCTGGATGCACGGTCAACGCCGACCACGTTCTCGCCGATGACGATGGGGATGCCGACCAGGGCGCAGCCCGCGGCGAAGGAGTCCCAGTACTTGGCCGCGATGAAGGTCGATCCCAGGGCGCCGGTCATGAGCGGCATGCGGACCTTGGTCTTTTCCTTGGCGCCGAAGGACGTTTCCAGAGAGACGTTGGTGAAGAGGCAGTCGTCGGGATTGGTGGTCCGGCCGGGAGCGACGCCGTTTGCGCCGTAGCTGAAGCCCTGGATGCGCAGGGAGTTGTAGCTCACGCCCACGTGGCAGGTGTTGGCGCTGCCGGCGGTTACGGCACCGAAATCCCGGGGGTAGAGCATGTGCCGCCCTTTGAGGCAGGACATCCAGGTTTCGCATTTTCCGGCGCAGTCCGAGCGGCAGAGCGTGCAGAGGCCGGATTCGGCCGGGTTGCCGCGGTTGGTGGTGCCGAGAACGTCATTGCTTTTGGGCCATTGGATCATTTTTTTCGTCTCCCGTGTGCAGATGTGGATAATGTTTCTTCGACCCAAAAATATGGACGTCACCACGAAGACCGTCCGGTCCTGCATAGTGACGCTGCGCAGCGGCGCGTCCGGCAGGACGCGCGGCGGTAGGGTCAGGAGAAATTCAATAGATTATCTATGGTTGGAGCTGGTTTGTGTCGATAGGAACAGCTCCTTTTTCTTTGGGTTGTTTGACGTTTTACACTGGGAGCTTTACCCAAAATTTGGGAATTTTTCCCAAATTTACGGGTTTGAAGCGGCGATTTGACGTCTGACGCATCTGCCGAGGCGTGTCCGAGAGCATGTTGTGTCGGATTGGCGGGAGGGAGGCTGGGAAGGACGGGCCGGCTTTCACCGGGCAGAAAAAAACCCTCTGGGGAGAGGGTTTTCGGGTGGAACTATTCCTGGTTCTTGGGCGCCTTCTTGCGCTTTTCCCAGAGCTTCATGCCCTGCATGGTCTTGCGGCGGTCGCGGGCCAGGGACTTGGCGACCAGGGAGGTGCCCTTCTTGTAGCCGTACTTTTCCCTGTACTCTTCCGGGGTCAGGCCGTGGGTCGCCAGGTGGCGCTTGGTCAGGACCTTGAAGGACTTGCCGCACTCGCAGCAGATGACGCTCTTTTCGCGGATGGCGTTCTTGGGGTCGACGGCGGGTTCGCCTTCAACCACGGGAGCAACGCCTTCGGCCACGCCTCGGATGTTCTGCGCCAGCGAGCGGATCATGGAGGTGATTTCGTCCTCGTTCATGTTGCGGACGGAAGCCTGGGCCTTTACGATTTCTATTGCCTGCTTGAGATAGTCTTCCATTTTTACTCCATACGTATATAGGGTCGTTATCGATGATGTAGCCAATCGATCAAAGTACCTTCATACATAGTAGGGATTCTGCGAAAGTCAAATGCTTTCTTTGTAATCTATTGAGTCTCTTTTTGCGGTCTTCCCGGCGGCCCCGGGACGCCCCGGGATGCGCGGGATCTGGGCAGGTGTTTTTCTGAAATTGCAAGTGCATTCCGGTGAATACAGACGCGGGGAGAACTTGACGGATCTGTTTTTTTTGGTTCAGCTGAAGGTAGGAAAAATGAACATCTTGACGAAGGGAGGGTGTAATGCCGTCGTTTGATATTGTGAGCGAACTCGATCTGCAGGAAGTGGACAATGCGGTGAACAACGTGCGCAAGGAGGTGGAAACCCGGTACGACTTCCGCGGCGTGATCACGGAAATGGAGTTCAACCGGAAGACCAAGGTCATCTCCCTGGTCACTGGCGACGACATGAAGATCCGGGCCATCCGGGACATGCTCATCTCCCATTTCGTGCGGCGCAAGGTGGACCCCAAGTCCATGGAGTTCGGCGAGCCCGAGAAGACCTCGCGTGGCCAGCTCAAGCAGGAGATCAAGCTGCACGACGGCATCGACAAGGACAACGCGCGCAAGCTCGTGAAGCTCATCAAGGACAGCAAGCTCAAAGTCCAGGCCGCCATCCAGGACGAGCAGGTGCGGATCACGGGCAAGCAGATCGACGACCTGCAGGCCGTCATCGCCCTGCTCAGGGACGCGAAATTCGAACTGCCCCTGCAGTACGTGAACATGAAGAAGTAGCGGAGTCAGTATGCACGATTTTCTGATGGGCATCTGGGGATGGCTCACGGCCAACCCGCTCGCGGGGCTCGGCGTCGCCGCCGTGGTCGCGCTCATGCTCTGGAAGCAGCCGAAGCAGACCATGAAGCTCGCCCTGGCCCTGCTGGTCCTCGTGGCCCTGGGCTATCTCGTTTCGGGCATTATCGACTTCACCATGGGCAGTGCCGCGGTGAAGGAGAGCGGGATCCAGAAGAGCCAGTAGGATTTCGGTTTGGGCTTTCTGCCGGCTCTCGCCCGGGATTCCCTCCTGCGAGGGGCCGAAGCGGAGGCCTTGACGTAGCCTCGATGTCATTCCCGCGCAGGCGGGAATCCTGGTTTTTTGTCTTTCCGTCCTGATTTGATTCCGGGGAGTAGCGGCGGTGACTCCTCAAGCCCTACCGCGTCATGGGCAGGAGCATGCGCACGGCCGTGCCTGAGCCGGGCTCCGACGAGAACTCCAGCCGTCCGCCGTGCTCGTGCATGATGGCCGAGGAGATGGACAGGCCCAGGCCCGTGCCGCCCTGTTCGCGTTTGGTGGTGAAGAAGGGGTCCTGGATGTACTTGAGGTCCAGGGGGGCGATGCCGCAGCCGTTGTCGCGCACCTCCACCCCGGCCCAGGCCCGGTTCTCGCCGACATTCGACAGGACCTGCACCGTGATCTCGCCGCCCGCGGCGGGCACGGCCTCGCAGGCGTTGACCAGGAGGTTGATGAGGACCTGGATCAGGCGCTGGGGGTCGGCCTCCACCAGGGCCGGTTCCGGGGCCAGCCGCACCAGGTAGCCGGGGGCCGCGCTCTTGAGCTTGTGGCGCACGAAGGCCAGGGCCCCGGCCACCACGTTGTTGAGGTCCGTGGATTCCCGCTCGCCCTCGGGACGCTGGCGCGAGTAGTCCTTCAGGCGCGAGACGATGTCCTTGATGCGCCCGGAACCGTCGACCATGCCCTGCAGCAGCAGCGGCATCTGCTGCCTGAGTTCCGAATATTCGAGCCCGCCGAGCACGAAGTCCCCGTGCTCCTCCTGGTATTCGTCCAGGACGTGCAGGGCGTCGGCCCACACGTCGCGCAGCAGCGGCAGGTTGAGGGTCAGGAAGCTGTTGGGGTTGTTGATCTCGTGGGCCACGCCCGCCACCAGCACGCCCAGCGACGCCATCTTGTCGGCCTGGATCATCTTCTGGCTCCGCAGTTCCGCCTTGCGCTCGGCGTCCTTGCGGGCCGTGATGTCCGTGAGCTTGCCCTCGATGAAGGCCGTGCGGCCCTGATCGTCCTTTTCGCTTCTGGCGTTGAACTCCACCCAGATCTCGCTGCCGTCCTTGCGGCGCATGCGCGTCTCGAAATCCTTGATGACACCGTCGCTGCGGATGACGGAGAAGACCCGCTCCCGGTCGTCGGGGTCGCAGTAGAGCTGGCGTCCGATGTTGGTGACCGAGGCCATGAGGTCTTCGGGCGAGTCGTAGCCAAGGATGCGCGCCATCTCGCGGTTAGCCTCCAGGAAGCGGCCCTGGGCCGTGGAGCGGTAGATGCCCTCCAGGGCCTTCTCGAAGATGGCCCGGTATTTCCTGCCCTCCTCCTCCCGTTCGCTCCATTCCGTGATGTCGTGCGCGAAGACCACGGCCCCCAGGATCTCCCCGCCGCGCACCAGGGGCACGTAGGTGTTCTGGTAGAAGCCGATCTCGCCCTTGGGCCGGCGGTACCTGCGGCGCAGGATGTAGGACTCGCCCTTCAGCACGCGGTCGAAGTTGCGCCGCGACGCGGCGCGCTCCTCGGGGTCGAGGATGTCGAAGACGTGCATGCCCGGGTGGATGTCCAGGTTCCAGTTGTGTTTGACGAATTCGCGGTGGGCCTGGTTGAAGGCGATGTAGTTGTAGTTCAGGTCCAGGGAAAAGAGCATGACGTTGAGGGGCGTGTCCATGAGGGCGCGCAGGTCGTGAAGCTCCCGGGTCAGGGCCCTGTTGGCGCGTTCCAGTTCGCGCAGCCTGGCCAGGAGGTCCTCGCGTCCGTTCACTCGTCGTCCTCGCTGGCCATGAGCAGCTTGTTCAGGCGCTTGTTCAGGGCCTGGCGGGACACGCCCAGCATCCCGGCGGCCATGGCCTGGTTGCCGCCCGTGCGGCGCATGGCCTCCATGACCAGCTCCGCGCAGACGCGCTTCAAGGTCGGGAGTTCCGGCCCGAACTGCACGCCGGCCCCTT
>DPKT01000146.1 GCA_003542385.1 Desulfomicrobium sp. | reverse complement strand
GCAACCGCGGCGTGCTCGCCTTTGCCGCGCGCTACCCGACCGTGCCCCTGGGCCAGGCCATCCTGCGCGTCAACCTGACCGGGATGCACACGCTGGAACATGTGCGCACGCTACGCGACGCCCTGGTCGCCAGCCTGGGGGACGAGGCATGACGCGGCCCGGAAAAGTCATCTTCATCACCGGCACGGACACGGACGTAGGCAAGACCGTGCTGAGTCTCCTGGTCATGCGCGCCCTGGCCGGCCGGGACGCCGTGTACCTCAAGCCTGTGCAGACTGGCTGCTCCGACCCGGACGCGGATTCCGACCCGGCCTTCCTGCACCGCCACCTGCCGGGAGGGCTGCCCGCCGGCATGATACCAGCGGACTGCATCCACAGCCTTCGCCCCCTGCCCAAGGCTCCCCTCTTCGCCGGGGATCCGGTGGATTTCGAAGCCCTGCGGCTATTCATCGATGGCCACGCAGCCGTTCACCACATCGTGGTGGTCGAAGGCGCCGGCGGCGTCCTGGTACCGATCACCGCGGACAAAACAATGCTCGACCTGGCCCTGGCGACGAGGTCGTCGATCCTGGTAGCCGGCCGGGCGGGCCTGGGCACCATCAACCACACCCTGCTGACCTTCGAAGCCATCGCCACGCGTGGAGCGGACTGCCTGGGCGCAGTCCTCCTGGACCCGGCAGACGCAGTAGCCGAGACTGACCGCGCCGAGAACCGCAAAGCCATTGAACTCTTCTCGGGCAGATCCGTCCACGGCGTCATCGGCCGCATCCAGGATCCAAGCCATCCCGACCCTCGCCATCTGGAGTGCGTACGGCACTTGCTGAGCCCCTTCACGGACTGACATTCCCCGCCATCCTAGGACGTTCTTGACCACCCACGGCTCTGCATGTACGAGACTGCAGATTTGGGGTCTGCGCGGCAGGCCCCTTGCGGCGTGTGCGCGGGACGGGCCCATTTGGCCTTGCAACACATCATCCATAGAGGAAGCAGTTCATGAGCAGAAGAATCATCCAGGTTGAGGAAAAGGTGCCATTGCTCCAGGGCATCCCATTGAGTCTGCAACACCTTTTCGCCATGTTCGGGGCCTCGGTGCTGGTCCCCACCCTGTTCAAGATCGACCCGGCCATCGTGCTGCTCATGAACGGCATCGGCACGCTCATCTATCTCTTCCTGTGCAAGGGCAAGGCGCCGGCTTTCCTGGGTTCGAGCTTCGCCTTCCTGTCCCCGGTCTTCGTCGTCCTCGGCGCCGACACGGCCATGTGGGGAGCCAACTACTCCTACGCCCTGGGCGGGTTCATCGTCTCGGGCCTGATCTTCTGCGCCGTGGCGCTCATTATCGGCAAGTTCGGTTCCGACTGGATCAAGGTCGTACTGCCGCCGGCCACCATGGGCCCCATCGTGGCCCTCATCGGCCTGGAACTGGCCGGCGTGGCCACGGGCATGGCCGGCATCATGCCCGACAAGGCCGGGGTCTACGACATGAACGCCATCATCGTGTCCATGGTCACCCTGCTCGTGGTGGCCTTCGGCTCCATCGTCTTCAAGGGCTTCATGGCCGTCATCCCCGTCCTGATCGGCATCATCGTCGGCTACGGCGTGTCCATCGCCATGGGCATGGTCAACTTCGACATCGTCTCGACCGCCCCGGTCCTGGCCATGCCGACGATCTACACCCCCATCTTCGACTGGGACAAGATCCTGATCATCATCCCGGCTTCCCTGGTGGTCATCTCCGAGCACATCGGCCACCTCGTGGTCACGGGCAACATTGTCGGCCGCGAACTGACCAAGGACCCGGGGCTGCACCGCTCGCTCCTGGGCGACGGCATCTCCACCACCCTGTCGGGCTTCATGGGCTCGGTGCCGGTCACGACCTACGGCGAAAACATCGGCGTTATGGCCATCACCCGCGTCTACTCCGTGTGGGTCATCGGCGGGGCGGCCGTCATCTCCATCGCCCTGGCCTTCGTCGGCAAGCTGTCGGCCTTCATCCAGTCCATCCCCACCCCGGTCATGGGCGGCATCTGCATCCTGCTCTTCGGCGTCATCGCCGCCTCGGGCATCCGCATGCTGGTGGAGTCCAAGGTCGACTACTCCAAGCCGGCCAACCTGATCCTGACCGCCATCGTCCTCATCGTGGGCCTGAGCGGCACGGCCGTAAGCATCGGCACGGTCCAGCTCAAGGGCATGGCCCTGGGCACAGTGGTGGGCATGATCATGTCCATCATCTTCCACCTCCTCGAAACCATGGGCCTGACCAACCAGCCGGCCGACCACTAGTCCCGGAATCACCATCACCGACCACGGCGGGACACATTGCTGTCCCGCCTTTTTTTCGGCATGGGAGAACCATGAAGAAATTTTCACCCTGGCTCTGGATCGGCGGCATCGTCGGCGTGCTGACCATGGGCGCCCTGCGCTTCGTGGGCAAGAGCACCGACATCTTCGGGCTGCTCCTGGCAATGACGGTGGTCATCGCCGTCCTGGCTTTCCTTGTCATCCGCTACGTGAACCGCAAGTGGTGAGCGCTGCCGCTTGTCCTGCATGAACCTCGACCCAAGCTTCCTCGATTCCATCCTGGCCGCGTGGGACCTGCGCCTGGAATGCACCAGGCCCGAAATACCCATCCAAGGCAGCCCCGAACGCTGCCTGGACCGCGTCGTGGTCCGGGCAGGCGCGGCGGACTGGATTCTGGAAGAGTTCGCCGTCGGCAGCCTGGAACGCAAGAAGGCCATTGCCTCGCGCCTGACGCACCTGTCCCGTCACGGCCTGTCCGTGGCCGCGCCCCTGCCCGGCGGGGACGGCGGGCTCATCCAGCGCGTTCACGGGCGGAACTGGCA
>DPKT01000308.1:7418-7584 GCA_003542385.1 Desulfomicrobium sp. | reverse complement strand
GCGGCTAGTTAACGATCGTTCACTTCAGCGTCAAGCAGGAAATTTCAGACTCCCGAAAATGTGTTCGATCTCAAAAAAGGGAGGACGTTCTGTGCGGGATGTGGCGACTTATGGTCTGGACGCCTGACATGTGAAAAGACAACGGGCTGAAATTTTTGCTTGCCAG
>DPKT01000308.1:0-7329 GCA_003542385.1 Desulfomicrobium sp. | reverse complement strand
TTTGCCGGAGAATCCCAGGCCAACCGCAAGTATCTGGCTTTCGCCAGAAAGGCGGACGAAGAGGGGCTGCCGCAGGTTGCCAAGCTGTTCCGCGCCGCCGCCGAGGCCGAGACCATCCACGCCCACGCCCATCTGCGCCTGCTCAAGGGCATCGGCTCCACGGCCGAGAACCTGAAGGAAGCCGTGGCCGGCGAGACCCACGAGTTCAAGTCCATGTACCCGGCCATGATCGCCGACGCCCAGGCCGAAGGCGAGAAGGCCGCCGAGCGCTACTTCGGCTTCGCCAACCAGGCCGAGGAGTGCCACGCCAACCTGTACGCCAAGGCCGCCGAGAAGATGGCCGCACTGGAGTCCGTGGACTACTACGTCTGCAGCGTCTGCGGCCACATCCACGAGGGCGAGCCCAAGGACAAGTGCCCCATCTGCGGCGCCGCTCCCAAGGCCTACAACGTCGTGGCCTAGCGTCCTGCCGCCTGCCCGTGTCCGTTCGAGCCGCATCCTTTTGGGGGGTGCGGCTTTTTCATCCTTGCCGAAGGCGCCGCCGGTCATATCTGTCTGGAGAGACAAGGAGGCGACCCATGAAAATCGCCGTGGAAATCACGATCTTCGGGCACCGCTTTTCCGAGGTGGTCGACTACCCCGGGACGCCGCAGTCCCAGGCCGAGGTCATTAGCTGGCTCATGAACCAGACCGAGTTCCGGTGGGTCGACTACGAGCACTCCCGCAGCGAGGAGCAGCTCCTGTACGATCTCGAGGACGGCGTGAAGCAGTGAAACGGGTTGGCGCAAGGCGGACCTTGCGAGGGTGAGTCGCGGGGGCTTTAAACGAGAAAGGCCGCGCTGTGGAGCGCGGCCTTTTTTGCCGGTTATTTCCTGACGGGCGGCGGGGTCGGGCGCCCCTTGGCCTTGGTGAAGACGATGCCGCCTTCCTTGCCCTTGCGGTTGAACATGGACAGCACCTTCTCGGCTTCCTGGAAGGGCAGGGACACGAAGGCGAAGGTCTCCATGATCTGGATGTCCCAGACCTTGCGCGACGGGATGCGGCAGTTCTCGTCCAGGAAGGTCAGCAGGCGCTTGGGGGTCAGGCCGTCCTTGCGGCCCTGGGTGACGAAGAGGCGGGTCTTGCCCTTCTTGTCGACCACGAAGGCGTCCTCGATCTCACGGTAGTTGGAGGCGTCGAGTTCCTCCTGGAACATGTGCTGCAGCAGGGCGGCCAGGGTTTCGCGCGGCTTGCTCTGTTCGAGCAGTTCCTGGGCCATGCCCAGAAATTCAAGTTCCGGCTCCGTGGCCACGATGGCCGCCAGTTCCGCCCGGATACGCTCCTTCTTCATCTGGATGACGTCGCTGACCTTGGGCAGGCGCGCCTTGCGGATGTCCGTCTTGGCCTGCTTGCTGATGAACTGCAGGCGGCGGTACTCGGACGGCGTGATGAAGGTGATGGCGATGCCTTCCTTGCCGGCGCGGCCCGTGCGGCCGACGCGGTGCACGTATGCCTCGGGGTCGTGGGGCAGGTCGAAATTGATGACGTGGGTCAGGTCGTGCACGTCGATGCCGCGAGCGGCCACGTCCGTGGCCACGAGGATGCGCGCCAGGCGCTTCTTGAACTTGGCCAGAATCTTCTCGCGCAGGCTCTGGGACATGTCACCGTGCAGGGTGTCGGCGTCGTAGCCGCGCTCCATGAGTCGCTGGGACACGGCGTCGGCGTCGACCTTGGTGCGGGTGAAGACCAGCCCGTAGAAGTCCTCCTCCATGTCGATGATGCGGCACAGGGCCTCGAACTTGTCGGCCGCCGAGACCTCGAAGTAGATCTGGTCCGTCTGGGTGGCGGTCAGCTGCTCGGACGCGGCGCGGATGACCTGGTAGTCGCCCATGTATTTCTTGGCCACGCGCAGGATTTCCGGGGGCATGGTGGCGGAGAAGAGCATGGTCCGCTTGTCGGCCGCCGTCTGCTCCATGATCTCCGTCACGTCTTCCAGAAAGCCCATGTTCAGCATCTCGTCGGCTTCGTCGAGGATGAGGAAGCGGATGCTTGAGAGGTCGAGGGTGCCGCGGCGCAGGTGGTCGAGGACACGCCCCGGGGTGCCGACGACCACGGACACGCCCCGCTTCAGGTTCCGCAGCTGGATCTCCATGGACTGCCCGCCGTAGATGGGCGTCACGCTGACGGTCCGGCCGCCGCGCAGGGAGTTGATCTCCTCGGCCACCTGGATGGCCAGTTCGCGGGTCGGCGCCAGGACCAGGGCCTGCACCTTGCGGGCGTCCTGCTCCAGGAGTTCCAGCAGCGGCAGGCCGAAGGCCGCGGTCTTGCCCGTGCCCGTCTGGGCCTGGGCCACGATGTCGCTTTCGCCGGCCAGCACGGCCGGGATGGTCTTGATCTGGATGGGGGTGGGCTCCTCGAAACCCTTGCGGGAGAGGGCCTGGATGGTCAGGTCGGACAGACCCAATTCGGAAAAAGTCGTCATGAGAGTACCTTGCGGGCGCGAGGCCACGCGGTCAAAAGTGCCCGGCGCTGGAACCGGGCCTACACCATGAGACCGACTGCCCAGGACGGGGGAAAACGCATTTCAGAAACGTGTGGAACCGGATGAGGCGACGCTCAAGAAGGTCGTGCGGATAGGGGGAACGCTCCCCCGCGAGGAAATGCTCGGGGTAAATAGACGACGTGGGCTCCGTTGGCAAGCAAAAAAAAGGCGCCCCCCCAGAGCCTGTCGCCCCGGCCCCGCCTTCAGCGGGCCAGGGCGATGGCGGCCAGGCTCTCCAGTTCCTCGGACAGGCCCAGGGCCTGGGTCATGCTCCCGCCCCAGCAGACCAGGCCGTGGTCGTCCATGAAAACGGCCTGGAAATAGCGGGCGGCCTGTCCCGCGGATTCCCCGAGCTCCGGCGTGCCGGGTATCTCGGACGGGATGCGGGTCAGCTTGGCGGCGAAGACCTGCCCTTCGTAGAGGGGCAGCTGCAGCAGGGACCCCTTGCCGCGCAGGGACAGGGCGATGAGCTTCGGGGGGTGGGTATGCACGATGGCCTGGGCCGCCGGCTGGTTGCGGTAGATTTCCAGGTGCACGGACAGTTCCGAAGAGGCCTGCGCCGACGACAGCGCGTTGCCGCTCTCAAGATCGACCACGGCCAAGTCTCGGGGCGAAAGGTGGCCCTTGGCGCTGCCCGTGGCTGTGATGACCACGCGGGAGCCCTGGCGCATGCTGATGTTGCCGTTGAACCCGGCGAAGAGCCCGCGCAGCCAGCCGTCGCGGCCCGCCTCGATGATGGCCCGCCCGGTGTCCGGGTTGACCAGGGACGGGAATTCCTCCCGGCCCGGGTCCGCGGAATTGTCCGGCTTGATGTCGATGACGGGCGTGCCGTCGATGACTTCCAGGGGATGGACCTGCAGGCGCAGGCCTTCGCGCCCGGTGATGCGCACGTTGTGCATGCCGATGGGTGTGGGCCGGTCCGGGGAGCGGGTGGAGAAGATGCCGCGCATGGGCAGGTCGCGGTTGCCCCGGGGGTGGCAGCGCAGCACGGAGCGGTCGCCCTGATGCATCCAGGTCAGCACGACGACGGCGTCGCCGATCTGCAGGTCCGTGGCCGCCGGTTCGAATTCGGGCATGATCTCGATCCAGACCGGGGGCAGGTCCGTATCCCCGTATTTGGGACATTCCTCGCGGGTGCGCAGATGGGAGCGGACGATGCCGACGATGCTCGGGTTCATGGAAGGTCCTTGGTGGATGTTCTCGGTTGCGGGGACGAACCTACCGCCCGTGCTGCCGCCAGTCAAACGCCGGACCTTTCTCCGCACGGGCCGCCCTGCGGCGTCGTGCATTTCCGAACGAAGCTTGTATTGAGGCATCGCGGGTGGTAGCGCTTGTGAAATACCAAACCGCAACCCCCGGAGCGCTCGCATGAACCGCTTCTCCACCAGCCTCCTGGGCGAGGCCAAAACCCTGCTGCTGGCCACCGACGGCTCGAACTACAGCGACGGCGCCGTCCAGGAGGCCATCTTTTTCGGGCAGGCCTGCCAGGCCAGGGTTGTCGTGCTGCATGTCGTCAGGATCGATACGGAGTCCCTGAAGTCCGCCAACGCCAAGGTCACGCGCAGGCAGCAGGAGATCGCGCCCTACATGGAGGAGGTCCGCAAGATGGCCAGGGACAGCGGGGTGGAGTGCGAGACCGTGGTCGTCGGGTCGTCCGTGCCGGAGCACGCCATCGTCGAGCAGGCGCGCATGCGCGGGGCGGATGTCATCCTCATGGGCCGGCACGGCCGCGCCGGCCGGCTGTACCTCATGGTCGGCAGCATGACGGCCAAGGTCATCGGCCTGGGCTTTCCCATGGTCCTCGTGCTGCCCAAGGAGTCGCTGCTGACGGGGACGCACGTCCTCGTGGCCGTGGAGGATTCGCCGAGCAGCCGCCTGGCCGTGGAGGAGGCTCTGAGCCTCGGGATGTGCTGCGTGACCCTGCAGCGCCTGACCTTCGTGGCCGTGGCCAAGCGCGAGAGCGGCCTCGGCGCTGCCCGGAAGATGGTCGAGGACGTCTGCGCGCGGGGACGGGAGAAGTGGCCGCACCTGCAGTTCGAGGCCGTGGCCGACGTCGGGCACCCCTCGAACGTCATCGTGCGGGCCGCCGAGGAGCGCGGGGTGGACATGATCATGATCGGCGGGGTCAACGGCAGCCGGCTGCCCAGGATGTTCACGGGCCGCGTGACCAAGGAGGTCTGCGGATGGGCCCACTGCGCGGTGCTGGTGGTCACTGCCTAGGAGCCCGTCCAAAATCCGTTCTGGACTGCGTTGCTCCCCGATTCCGGAGGGCTCATGTAGACGGCTACACTTCGCCCTCCGGAATCGGGGAGCGCCTTGCCAGAACGAATTTTGAACAGGCTCCGTCTTCAACAGGAAAGTTTTCAGAAGAGGAATGCAGGTGCGTTTCAGGGGCCTGGCCTCTTTTTCGAATAATCTGGCAAGGAACGGTCTCATGTCGATCAGGCTTTTGCGTTTTTTCCCCTTTCTCGCGTGGTTTCCCCTTTCCGCGTTGACGGTGCGGGCCGACCTCATGGCCGGCATCACCGGTGCCCTGATCCTGGTGCCCAAGGCCATGGCCTACGCCCAGCTCTCGGGCCTGCCCCTCTACTTCGGCCTCTACACGGCCTTCGTGCCGGCCATCGTCGGCGCCCTGTGGGGGTCGTCCCGGCAGCTCGCCACCGGGCCCGTGGCCATCGTCTCCCTCATGACGGCGGCCGCGGTCTCGCCCCTGGCCGTGTCCAACACCCCGGAATACATCGGCCTGGCCCTGCTGCTGACCTTTCTCGTGGGCCTCATCCAGCTGCTGCTGGGCGTGCTCAAGCTCGGGACCATCGTCAATTTCGTGTCCCACCCCGTGATCCTCGGGTTCATGAACGCCGCGGCCATCATCATCGGCCTGTCCCAGCTGGACCTGATCCTTGGCATCCCCAAGGGGCGCAGCGACTTTTTCCTCAAAGACATCTGGGAGATGCTGTGGCTCATCCCCCATACGCACCTGCCCACCCTGGGCATGGCCCTGCTTGGCCTGGCGCTGCTCCTCGGGCTGAAGAGGATTCCCGCCCTGTCCAAGGCCGGCGTCCTCGTGGCTGTGGTCATCGCCACGCTGGTCAGCGCCCTGGTCGGGTACGACCAGAGGACCGGCGCCGTGCCCGGGGACATCGCCAGCCCTCGTGCGCGCGAGCTGGTTGCCCGCTACGAGGAGACCAACGAACGCATGAAGGAGGTGGCCGCGGACATCGCCGACCTTTCGTCCCGCCAGCGGCAGGCGGACAAGGAGGGGCAGGTCTGGGTGGCAGCGGGCCTGCGGCATCAAGTCGAGCTGGCGAAGCTCGACATGCGGTCCCTGGAGCGGCGACACAACGAACTGCTGCGCGGCGTGCGCCAGCTGCGCTTCGTGCGCCCCGCAGGCCGGGAGGACGGGCCCCTGTACGAACAGGGCGCCTCGCCCGAAGGCATGGTCACGGACGGCCGCGCATGGCACATCAAGAGCATCGAGCACGGCGCCATGAAGCTCGTGGGCGGCGGCGAGGTGGTGGGCGAGGTTCCGGCGGGCCTGCCGTCCCTGCAGATGCCGGCCATGAATCTCGACGCAGCGCTCCAGATCCTTTCCTCGGCGCTGATCATCGCCCTGGTGGCGTTCATGGAGTCCATCTCCATGGCCAAGGCCATGGCCAGCAAGGTCAGGCAGCACATCGACCCCAACCAGGAGCTCATCGGCCAGGGCCTGGCCAACATCGGCGGCTCCTTTTTCCAGGCCTACCCAGCCTGCGGTTCCTTCACCGGGTCGGCCATCAACCTCCAGGCCGGGGCCAGGACCGGCCTGGCCATGGTCTTCAACGGCATCTTCGTGGCCGTGACCCTGCTTTTCTTCACCCCCTGGCTTTTCCATCTGCCCAAGGCCATGCTGGCCGTGATCATCATCCTGGCTGTGGCCGGGCTGCTCACCCCCCACGCGTTCATCCACACCTGGAAGGCCAGCCGCAGCGACGGCGTCGTGGCCGCGACGACCTTCTTCGTGACCCTGCTGGCCGCGCCGCATCTGGACCGCGGCGTCATGGTCGGGGCGGCCCTGTCCATCGGGCTGTACCTCTACCGGAGCATGGCCCCGCGCGTGGCCATCCTCGGCCGCTACACCGACGGGACACTGCGCGACGTGCACGTGCACCCGACCCTGGCCACCTCGGACCAGGTCACGGTCATGCGCTTCGACGGCTCCCTCTATTTCGCCAACGTGGCGCACTTCGAGGACGCGGTGCTGAAGGCCGTGGCCGACCACCGCGAGGCGAGGTTCCTGCTCGTCGTCGGGGACGCCATCAACCATCTGGACTCATCGGGCGAGGAGATGCTGCAGAGCCTGGTGGGGCAGCTCAGGGAAGCGGGTGTGGAGCCCGTGTTTTCAGGGCTCAAGAAGCAGGTCCTGGACGTGATGCGCGCGACGGGGCTGTACGAGCGCATCGGCGATGAGAACATCTTCGCCACGGAATGTCAGGCCCTGAAGGCCATTTTCCGCCGCCTCGGCGAAACCGTCGAGGACGACGCCCTCTTCGCCCACGTCAAGGCCATGGTCTGCTGACAGAAATCGATCCTTCGGTTCGCCTGGAACGGGGCGTCGGCAGGGCCGGCGTCCCGTTCTCTCATTCCAGTTCGACGAAATCCTCGATGATGAGCTTGAGACCGAAGCCGGGGAAGTTGATCTTGTATTTGTTGGGCTCCACCCGCTGCACGACCTTGCCGCGGCCGAAGATCTTGTGGCGGGCGTAGGTGCCCTGGACCGGCGTGTGGCCCTCGGGTCTGGCGCGGGGCGGCTCCTGGCCGGGGAAATCCTC
>DPKT01000233.1 GCA_003542385.1 Desulfomicrobium sp. | reverse complement strand
GGCGCGTGGGACATGGCCGCGCAGACCGTCGGCACGGCGGCCACCCTGGCCTTCATCCTGGCGGGGGGCTTTCCACTGGCCGACCGTCTGGCCCGCATCGCCGACAACGATATTTTCACCGGGCTGGTCTTTTTCTCCCTGCTCTTCATCGGCTCGGAGCTGCTGGGGCTTCCGTTCTCAATATATAGAACATTTGTGCTCGAAGCCCGCTTCGGCTTCAACACCACCACGCCCGGCACCTTCGTCCTGGACAGGCTAAAGGGCTACCTCCTGGCCGCCGTCCTGGGCCTGCCCCTGCTGGCCGCAGTGCTCCTGCTCTTCACATCCTTCGGCCCATGGGCCTGGGCGCTGTGCTGGGCGGTCACGACGCTCTTCTCCGTGACCCTGACCTTCCTCGCCCCGTCCCTGATCATGCCCCTCTTCAACACCTTCACGCCCCTCGAAGACCGCAATCTGCTGGACAGGCTGCGGGACCTGGCCCGGCGCACCGGTTTCGGCCTCGGCGGCGTCTTCGTCATGGACGGATCAAAGCGGTCCACCAAGGCCAACGCCTTCTTCACGGGCCTGGGCCGCACCAAGCGCATCGCCCTCTACGACACGCTGCTGGCAGCCCACGAGGCCGACGAGATCGAGGCCATCCTGGCCCACGAAATCGGGCACTACCGCCTGGGGCACATCACCAGGGGCCTCGTCCTGTCCATACTGCAGACGGGGCTGCTCCTCGCCCTGATGGGACAGGCGATCACCCTGCCGGGACTGTACGAGGCCTTCGGCATGACCTCCATGCCCGTGCACGCGGGCCTGGTCTTCTTCCTGCTTCTGTATTCCCCGGTGTCCCTGATGCTGACGCCCTTCTTCGCCGGGCTCTCGAGGCGCCGCGAATTCGAGGCCGACAGGTTCGCCGCCGCGCACCTCCCCTCGCCCGAGCCCCTGATCCGCGCCCTGAAGAAGATTTCCGGGCAGAGCCTGGCCAATCTCACCCCCCACCCCTGGTACGTCTTCTTTCATTACAGCCATCCCCCGCTGGGCGCGAGGATCGCGGCCCTGGCAGACTCCGGCAAATCCGCGCGCAAGTGACGGCCGTCTTTGCAATTCCGGCGATTTCGGCTATCCACGCTGCCATGCACTCCACCCCAAGCCAGGCGCGCACCGTGAACGACACGACCCCCTGCATCCTGATCGTCGACGACGAACCGCTGAACATCAAGCTGCTCGACATCGTGCTCACCAAAGGCGGCTACCGGACCATTTCCGCGACCAGCGGACCGACCGCGCGCGCCGCGGCCCTGGATCAGTCACCGGACCTCATCCTCCTCGACGTCCTCATGCCCGGCGAGGACGGCTACGCCACCTGCGAACTGCTCAAGCACGACCCCCGAACCTCGGACATCCCCGTCATCTTCATCTCGGCCCTGACGGACACCTCCAGCAAGGTCCGCGGCCTGGAGGTCGGCGGCGTGGACTTCGTGTCCAAGCCCTTCGAAAAGGCCGAGGTCCTGGCGCGGGTCAAGGTGCACCTGAAGCTGCGGCTGACCTACAAGGCCCTGATCGAGGCCCAGGCCCAGCGCCTGGCCCAGGTCCAGGACGCCCAGCAGGCCCTCCTGGTGCAGCCCGGCGACCTGCCCGAGGCGGGATTCGCCGTGCACTTCGAGCCCGTCCTGGAGGCGGGCGGTGATTTCTACGACGTCCTGCGCGTGGGCGGCTCGGCCTTCGACTACATCGTGGCCGACGTCAGCGGGCACGACCTGGGCACGTCCTACGTGACGTCCGCCCTCAAGGCCCTCTTCAGCCAGAACTGCAACGTGGTCACATCCCCGACGGAGAGTCTGACCATGATCAACAGCGTCCTCTGCCGCATTCTGACCGGCGGCACCCACATCACGGCGGGGTTCGCCCGCCTGAACCGCGAACAGCGCACCCTGCACTACGTCAACGCCGCCCACCCCGCCCCGGTCCTGCTGCGCGCCGGCGGCGGCGTGGAGATCCTCCAGGCCACAGGAGACCTGCTCGGCGTGTTCGACTCGGTCCTGTTCGAGCCCTTGTCCATTCCCGTGAACCCGGGCGACCGGCTCTTCATGTACACCGACGGCCTCATCGAGGGCTTCGGCGACGAAAAGATGACCCGGGAGGAAGGCTTGGAGCGCCTGACCGCGACCTGCGCCGCCCATCGCGGCCTGCCCATGGCGCAGGCCGTGGAGGCCATCCACGCCGCCCTCGTCCCTCCCGGCGCGCCGCGCGGGGACGACACCATCCTGCTGGCCCTGGAGGTCTGAACATGCTCGACTTCACGCCCCTGCACCACGGCTTCGCCCTGGAAATGGACACGGACCTGAGCAACGTTGACCTCTGCGTGGAGCGCATCCGGCTCTTCCTGGAGGAACGCGGGGAGCAGGGCCACCTCTTCGCCATTTCCCTCCTGGCGAGGGAGGCCCTGAACAACGCCATGATCCACGGCAACGGGCAGGACCCGGCCAAGCGGGTGTCCTTCAGGTTCACCGCCAGGGACGGCGGGTACGATCTGGAAGTGGAGGACCAGGGACCGGGTTTCGACTGGCGGGGACACATGCAGGCCAGCAGCGACGTCGAGGACGTCCGGGGGCGGGGGCACGAAATCTACCGCAACTATGCCCGCACCGTCAGCTACAACGATCGGGGCAACGCCTTGAGACTGGAATACCGGGGGGAATGATGCAAAGCTTTCAGGTGGAGACCGACGCCAGGGAGGCGATGATCGACATCACCGGCCGCCTGGAGGAACTGCTGCGGGAGGCCGGCGCGCAGTCCGGAATCATGACGGTCTACACCCCGCACACGACAACGGGTCTGACCATCAACGAGGGCGCCGACCCCGACGTCCGCCGGGACATCCTGGCCCATCTGCGGGTCATGGTGCCGAAGCACGCGGGCTTCCGCCACGCCGAAGGGAACTCCGACGCGCACATCAAGGCCACGCTCCTGGGCTCGTCGGTGCAGATCATCGTCGAGCGGGGACGGCTCGTGCTCGGGACCTGGCAGCGCGTCTTCCTCGGCGAGTTCGACGGCCCGCGCAGGCGCACCCTCCACGTCACGATCCTGTCCTGACCCTCACTCCTCGCGCAAAGGGCGCGTCATCAGCTCGCGCACGGCTTCGGCCGGGTTCTTGCCTTCGAAGAGCACCGCATGCACCTGGCCGGTGATGGGCAGCTCGATGCCGAGCTTGCGGCCCAGGGCGAACACGGCTTCCGTCGTCTTGACCCCTTCGGCCACGTTGTGCATGCCCCCCAGAACCTCGTCGAGGGTCTGCCCGCGGCCGATGGCCAGGCCGACGCGGCGGTTGCGGCTCAGGTCGCCCGTGCAGTTCAGGACCAGGTCGCCCATGCCCGACAACCCCATGAAGGTTGCCGGCAGCGCGCCCATGGCCTGCCCCAGGCGGGACATCTCGGACAGGCCGCGGGTGATGAGGGCGGCCCGCGCGTTCTGGCCAAAGCCCAGCCCGTCGGAGATGCCCGAGGCGATGGCCATGATGTTCTTCACGGCTCCGCCGAGTTCCACGCCCGTCACGTCGGCATTGACGTAGACGCGGAAGGACTCGGTGGAAAAAAGGGCCTGCACGCTGTCGGCGAAGCCCGGGTCGGCGCAGCCCAGGGCCACGGCCGTGGGCATCCCGGCGACCACCTCCGAGGCGAAG
>DPKT01000282.1 GCA_003542385.1 Desulfomicrobium sp. | reverse complement strand
GTTCAAACTAACTGAGCCACTTCTGGTCCTATAGGACGCATAGGACCTATAGGACCCATGAAGAGCACTTGGTTTAACGCCCGTAGACATCCTCAAACCGCACTATATCGTCCTCTCCCAGGTAGCTGCCCACCTGCACCTCGATCAGTTCCAGCGGGATCTTGCCCGGGTTGGCCAGGCGGTGCACCGCGCCCAGGGGCAGGTAGACCGACTCGTTTTCTCGCAGCAGGATTTCCTCGTCGCCCCGCGTCACGACGGCCGTGCCCTGGACAACGACCCAGTGCTCGGCGCGGTGGAAGTGCTTCTGCAGGGACAGGACGTGCCCCGGCGAGACCGTGATGCGCTTGACCTGGTAGCGCGCGCCGTCGCCGATGGACTCGTAGTGCCCCCAGGGGCGGAAGACCTTCTTGTGGGCCACGGCCTCGATGCGGTTCTCGGCCTTGAGCTTGTCCACGATCTTCTTGACCTCCTGCACCCGGTCCCGCGGCGAGATGAGCACGGCGTCGGCGGTCTCGACCACGATGTGGTTGCGCAGCCCCACGGCCGCCAGCAGGCGCGTCTCGGCGTGCAGGTACGAGTCGTGGACATCGCAGGTCACCACGTCTCCCCTGGTCACGTTGCCGCTCTCGTCCTTGCTCCCCGCCTGCCACAGGGCCTCCCACGAACCCAGGTCGTTCCAGCCGCACGACAGGGGCACCATGGCGCCCTTGTCCGTCTGCTCCATGACGGCGTAGTCCACGGAGTCCTCGGGACAGACCTCGAAGGCGGCCCGGTCCAGGCGCAGGAAGTCCAGATCCCGGGAGGCCTTGGCCAGGGATTTGCGGCAGGCCCGGACGATGGCGGGGGCGAAACGCTCCAGTTCCGCCAGGACCGTGTCGGCGCGGAAGAGGAACATGCCGGAGTTCCAGAAATACTCGCCCGTGGCCACGTAGCTCTCGGCCGTGGGCAGGTCGGGCTTCTCGACGAAGCGCTCGATGGCCCTGGCCGTACCCTCTTCCAGGGGGGCGCCCTGCAGGATGTAGCCGTAGCCCGTCTCCGGGGCCGTGGGCACGATGCCAAAGGTGACCAGATGCCCCTTGGCCGCATGGACCGCGGCCTCGTTCACGGCTTCGTGGAATCGGGCCGGCTCGGCGATGAGGTGGTCGGCCGGCAGGATCAGGAGCACCCCGTCCGGGTCCTTCTCCAGGGCGCGCAGGGCGGCCACGGCCACGGCCGGGGCGGTGTTGCGGCCCGCGGGTTCGAGGATGATGGCGTCCGGGGTCGCGCCCATGGCCCGCATCTGCTCGGCGATGATGAAACGGTGGTCCTCGTTGCAGATGATGAGGGGATCGGCCAGGTCAGCCAGCCCGTCCAGCCGCGAAAGGGTGTTCTGGACCAGCGTGTTGCTGTCCACCAAGGGCAGAAGCTGTTTGGGGTAAAGCTTGCGCGACAGGGGCCAGAGCCTGGTGCCGGAACCGCCGGCCAGTATGACGGGTATGATCATGCGATACTCCGGGAAGACGTGACTGAAGCGCCGGGCGAAACCGGACGCGGTCGCGGGGGGCCGCGACGCAAACGGCAACCATCTATCCCAGATCATGAGAAAATCAAACCACATTTCGCCGCGTCCCCCGCCCATGACGCCACCCGGCCCCGCCGGGAGCCCATCCGCAGGCCACTGGATTTATGCGAATCTTTGCCGTAAGAGGAGGTCATCGATCAACTTTGGCCACATACGAGGCGGCAATGAGCAGGAACGTGATCAATATCTTCCCGGACGAGTTGGAGGAATTCCGCACCAAGACCAGGGAACGCAACTACCTGCTCATCGACGTGCGGCAACCCCGGGAGTACTCGGAAGGGCACATCCCCGGCGCCCAGCTCATCCCCCTGCCCGAGATCGAGAACCGCATCGGCGAACTGGACAGCGAGCAGAACCTCATCCTCTACTGCCGCTCGGGCGGCAGGTCCGCCGTGGCCGCGGCCCTGATCAAGGACATCGGACCGAGGCAGGGCCGGATCTACAACCTCGTGGGCGGCATCGCCGGCTGGGAAGGCAAGGAGCTCAAGGACATCCCGCACCTCGAACTCTTCCCAAGGGACATGCCGCTTGCCCAGACGCTCTTCCGGGCCATGAACATGGAAAAGGGCGCTTGGCTCTTCTACCAGGATCTCTCCCAGGAGTACGCCGGCACGGAACTCGGCGACATGGTCAAGGACCTGGGCGGCATGGAGGAAACGCACGCCAGGAGCATCTTCACCTACTGGTCCAAGCACCGCCCGGCCCCTGCCGCGGAGTCCTTCGAAGCGCTCTTCGAACGACTCGACGGCAAGATCATGGAGGGCGGCAAGCCCATCTCGGCCTGGATGGCCCGCCTGGGCAGGAATCCCGAAGACCGCACGCTGCGTCTGCTGGAACTGGCCTGCGAGATCGAATACTACGCCTACGACCTCTACCGCGGCCTGGCCAAACGCGACACAGACCCCGAAGCCGTGAAGACCTACCTGCTCCTGGCCGAACAGGAGAAGGCGCACGTGCGGGTCATCTCCAAGGCCCTGAACAAGGCCTTCGGTGACTGACGTCCTCATGGAGCGGGCCCGGGACTATTCCCTGGCCCCCGAGACCGTCCCTCTGCTCCTGGATCGGGTCCTGCCCGACATCTCCGGCATCCGCCTGCTGATCAAGCCCAATTTCGTGGCCCTGAAGGGCGCCCCCCTGTGCTGCACCCACGCGTCGGTCATCGCCGCGGCGGCCCGGTACTGCGTGGATCGCGGGGCACACGTCACCGTCGGGGACTCCCCCGCCTTCGGCACGGCCCAGGCCATCGCCTCGGCCATCGGCCTGCCGGAAATGCTGCGTCCCCTGGGCGTGCCCGTCGTTACCCTCGGCCGCGGCGTGAAGGTGCCGAGCGGGTCCGTGCGCGTGCCGGTCTCATCCGACGCCCTGGAAGCCGACCTCATCCTGAACCTGCCCAAGTTCAAGGCCCATTCGCAGATGCGCTTCAGCGGCGCGGTCAAGAACCTCTTCGGGTGCGTCACGGGCGTGAGCAAGGCCTGGCTGCACGCCGTGCACGGGGACAAGGGCGGACGCTTCGCGGACATGATCTGCGGGCTCATGAATGTCCTGCCGCCCGTGGTCAGCCTCATGGACGGCGTGGAAGCCATGCACCGGACGGGCCCCATCGTCGGCGACCCGTTCCCCCTCGGGCTTCTCGCAGCCAGCGCGAACCCCGTGGCCCTGGACACCGCCAGCGCCATGGTGCTCGCGGCGCCGCCCGCGTCCTTTCCGGTCTGGCGGGCCTGCGAGCGTTCGCGTTTGCCCGGGTCGAGGTCCGATGAACTGAATTTTCCGCGTCTGTGTCCGGGAGATTTCGACGCCACGGGCTTCGAACTCCCGCAAAGCCTCAAGCCGGAGTCCTTCAGGCCCGATGTCCTGCTGAAGAGCCTCATACGCCGCGCTTGGCTGTCGCGCCGCGGCGGTGTCTAGGGGGACGCTGCAACCCGGGGCCCGTCAGGCCTGCTGCAGGTCCTGCCCCTGGGGGATGCGCAGATGGAAGGTCGTGCCGGTCTCGCCCGTTTCGAACCAGACCCGGCCCTGCAGGTAATTGGTGCAGAGAAGGTGCACGCTGTAGACGCCCAGGCCCCGCCCGTGTCCCTTGGTGGAGAAGGAGCGGCGGAAGAGATGGCGCTGCACGTCATCGGCCATGGCGCCGGGGTTGTGGACGGAAACATGGAACGCTTCCGGCCCGACGCTGCCCCGCATGCGCACCGCCCCGCCTTCGGGGGTGGCCTCCAGGGCGTTCTTGAGCAGGTTCATGCACATGCGGTGCACGATGGTGCGGTCGGAGATGACTTCGTCGGCCGAAGTCTCCATCTCGACCACGATGTCCTTGCCCTTGCCCAGGGCGTGCTGGGAATGGATGTTGGCCAGTCCCTGCAGGAGCTGACCCAGGGAGAAGCGCTCCAGGCTGAGCTGCAGTTCGTTGTTCTCGGCGGCCANNAGATCTCGTCCACGCAGAGGTCGAAATACGGCAGGATGGTGTCCAGGAGCTCCCGGTTGTCGCCGGTCATGTCCGAGCGCAGGAAGTGGAGGATGCCCTTGACCGCGCCCACGGTGTTCAGGATGTCGTGCAGGAAGACCTGCTCCAGGGAGCGGCAGCGCTTCTCGTGGGTCCAGTCGTGCAGGGAGACGGCCACGAAGGCCTGGCCGTCCAGGGACACGGGGATGGCCCTGATCCTGAATTCGCGGGCCTGCAGGTGGTCCTGCGACAGGAGGGTCAGGGAGCATTCCGATTCACCCGCAAGCCCGTCCAGGCCGTCCCGGATACACAGGAGCGCGCCGCACTCCCCGCACAGGGAGCCGGCGCCGCAACCGGCCTCGCCGGCGTTGGCGCAGCGCAGGAAGTCCCCCGGCCGCAGCCCCCAAAGTTC
>DPKT01000222.1 GCA_003542385.1 Desulfomicrobium sp. | reverse complement strand
GGTGGGAGACCCAGGACCGGACGCGGCCGCCGGCCATCCCCATCCGTTTCGGGGACCGCGAAACCGTGGCCGACGCCATGGTCGGCCTGGACCCCGAGGAGGCGGAACTGGCCGCCGGGCGCACGGTGATGATCAGGGGCGGCTGGCTCGACGCGGCCGGGGGACGCCAGGTCCTGCTGCCCGAAAACATGGCCCGTGACCTGGGCATCGAGGATCTGGAGGGCGGGCCGGAGGTGACCATCTGGGGCATACCCTTCACCGTGAAGGGCGTCTTCGACGGCAGAAGCCACGACCAGGCCCTGGATCTGGACGGCGAGCCCCTGACCCCCGTTGTCTACCCCAACGAGACCTCGTCGGAACTGAGCGAAGCCGAAGCCGAGGCCGCCGAATCGGGACAGGACGTGGCCACCATGTCCAGCCGCTATCAGCATGTGGGGGGAGAACGGACGGTCATCATACCGGCCGGGACCCTGCTGCAGGCCGGCGGCGCGCTGAAGAGCCTGGCCATGGCCCCGGCGGCCGCCCTGCACCACGGCAACCTCTCGGCCCGGATGGCCGACCGCTACCAGCTGCTCCTCTTTCACGGGGAAGGACAGGGGAAGGGGAGCACATGGCTGCACTATTCCTCCAGCAGCCTGTCGTACGGCGGCATGGGCAACGTGCTGATCCCCTCGGTCATCGCCATCCTCATCGTGCTGAACACCATGGTCGGCAGCGTGGTCGAACGGAAGCGCGAGATCGCGGTCTACACCTCCGTCGGCCTGGCCCCGCCCCACGTGTCGTCCCTCTTCATCGCCGAGGCCCTGGCCTTCGGGGTCATCAGCGCGGTCACCGGCTACCTGGCGGCGCAGGTGGCGGCGCATTTCCTGGCCGGGACGCCCATCTGGGCGGGGATGACGGCCAACTATTCGTCCCTGGCCGGGGTCGGGGCCATGCTCACGGTCATGGCCGTGGTCCTGCTCTCGGTCATCTACCCCTCGCGGGTGGCCGCGCACATCGCCATCCCCGACGTGACCCGGACCTGGAAGCTGCCCGCCCCGGAAGGGTCGACCCTGGTGGTGACGCTGCCCTTCCTGATCAAGATCCACGAACAGGAGTGCGCCGGCGGGTTCCTGGCCGAGTACTACCTGGCCCACGCGGACATCTCCCACGGCCTCTTCTCCACCGCGGACCTCGAAGTGGAGTACGCCTGCCCCATCGGCATGAAGGCCGACGAGCACCCGGAATGCTTCGACATCTCCTTCAGGGCCTGGCTCGCGCCCTTCGACTTCGGCATCCGCCAGCGCGCGTCCATCATCTCCTGTCCCTCGCCGGACTACCCGGGGTTCCTGGAGGTGCGCATCACCCTGACCCGCGAGGCCGGCGAGAAGAACGCCTGGCTGCGCCTGTGCAGGACATTCCTCAACGACCTGCGCAAGCAGCTCCTCATCTGGCGTTCCCTCGACGCCCCCGAGAAGGAAAAATTCGAACTCTTCATGCAGGAACGCATGAACCGCAAGGGAGCCGCCTCATGACGCACACCATCCGCCCGCGGGCCTTCTTGAGCGGCCTGACCCTCGGCGTGGCCTTCTGCGCGGTGACGCCTTTCGCCAACAGCTACCTGCGCGCCACACCCCTGGCCGGCGGGCATTTCCCCCTGGCGGCCTTTTTCGCCTTCTTCGCCTCGGCCGTGATCCTGTCCCTGCTGGCCAAGGTCACGCGGCGCGCACCGCTTCTGACCGGCATGGAGCTGCTCGCGGCCTGGGCGCTGATGGTCGTGGTTTCGGGCATCGGCTTCACCGGCCTGGCGCGGACCTTCTTCATCAACATCACGGCCCCGGCGCATTTCGCCGACGCGTCCAACAACTGGGCCGACCTCCTGCCGCTGCTGCCCGAGGCCCTCTACCCCCGCAACGCCACCGCCCTCGAAGCTCTGTACGGCGGCCTGCCGGACAAGGCCGGGCTTTCGGTCATGCAGACCCTGGAGCGCATCCCGTGGTCCTTCTGGCTGCCCGTCCTGGGAGCCTGGAGCGTCTTCATCCTCCTGGCCTACGCCACGCTCTTCTGCCTGGCGAGCCTGTTCACGACGCAGTGGGTGGTCAACGAGCGCATCAACTTCCCCCTGCTGCAGATGCCGAAACTCCTGGCCGAAGCCTACGACCAGCAGCGCCTCTTCTCCTTCCTGGGGGACCCGTTCCTGCTCTGCGGCCTGTGCGTGCCCGTCTTCATCCACACCCTGGGGGGACTGGCGGCCCATTTCCCGACGGTCCCGGCGCTGCCCACGGAACTTCTGGCCGGGTCCTATTTCCCGGCCACAGGGTTCCTCTCGGGCTTCCAGAAGCTCAAGATCTTCATCTACCCGGCCTTCATCGGCTTCGCCTTCATCGCCACACGCCAGGTGTCGTTGAGTTTCTGGCTGTTCTTCCTCCTGGCCGGGCTCCTGACCGGAGTCCTGCAGGCCAGCGGGGTGCAGATCCCGGATTCAGCCCTGGGCACCCTCTTCGGCCCAGTAATCTCCCGCCCCGAGGAGACCCAGGTCATCGGCGCCTCCATCGTCTTCTTCTGCTTCATGATCTGGCTGGCCCGCGAGTTTCTGCTGGACACGGCCAGCCAGTGCCTGCGGCCCGACCCCGAGACGGGCGGCGCCGGGTGGCTCTCGCCGCGGGCGTCCATGCTGGGGGCCGTGGCCGGGATGGCCGCCCTGTGCGCCTGGTCGGCGTTCTGGGGCATGGGCCTTTCGGCCTCGATCATGCTCTACGCCGCCTTCTTCACGGTCATGCTCGTGGTGGCCAAGCTCGTCTGTCAGGGCGGCATACCCTACGCGTCCCTGAACACGGCCCCGTCGGACGCGGCCCTGTCCCTTTTCGGCTCAAAGCCCTTCGGCACCGTGGGCCTGGTGCTCGGCATGAGCCTGCAGAAGATGCTTTTCGTGGACGTACGCGAGTCCCTGCTGCCGTCCCTCGTGCACGCCGGCAAAATCTCCGAGACCATGCGGCGGCGCCGGCTCATGGGCCTGGCCATCGCCGCGGCCCTCGTCCTGGCAGTGGCGGCATCCTTCCTGGGCATGCTCTACATCTGCCACCGCCACGGCATCCAGGAACTGGACATGGACTGGGCGACGCGCACGACGCAAAACGTGTACGCCAACTCCCGCCGCCTGCTGGAGGCCGCCCACACCCCCGACAACTGGATCCTGTCCTTCATCCTCGTCGGGGCGGTGGTGATGCTCGCGCTGGTCCTGTGCTACTACCTCTTCCCGTGGTGGCCCATCCACCCCATCGGGTACATGCTGGCCTTCAGCTCCTCCATGCGCATCCTGTGGTTCAGCTTCCTGGTAGGCTGGGCCTGCAACACGCTCTGCCTGCGCTACGGGGGGACCTTCCTCTACCGACGCGTGCGGCTCATCTTCATCGGGCTGATCATCGGCGACTTCTGCATGGGCGCCTTCTGGGCCATGATCAGCCACAAAACCGGAATCAGCTACCTGGTTCTGCCATCCTGAGAAGGCCATGTACGACGACCGCGAACTCAAGGAATACCGGGACCTGCTGAAGCCCCCGAGCCATTTCGAGGAAGGCTTCGACTGGAAGACCGTCGTCGGGGCCATCTTCATCGGCTTTCTGATGATGCCGGGGTCCATGTACCTGCAGCTGGTGCTCGGCACGGGCATCGGCCCGGCGGCGCGCTGGGTGACCATCATCCTCTTCGCCGAGGTAGCCAAGCGCTCCTACTCGGAACTCAGGCAGCAGGAGATCTTCCTGCTCTACTACATGGCCGGGGCGGCCCTGGCCTCGCCCTTCCAGGGCCTGCTCTGGAACCAGTACCTCATCCAGTCCGACGCGGCCCAGATGCTCGGGCTGACGGAGTACATACCGGCCTGGGTGGCGCCGGCCCTGGATTCGGCCTCCTACGCGGAGCGGACCTTCCTGCACCGGGACTGGTTCGTGCCCGTGCTGCTCATGTGCGGGGCGCTGATCATCCAGCGCGTGGACCAGTTCGGCCTGGGCTACGCCCTGTACCGGCTCACGTCCGACGTCGAGAAGCTGCCCTTCCCCATGGCCCCCGTGGCCGCCCTGGGCACCATGGCCCTGGCCGAGTCCACCGAGGACCGCAAGGACAGCTGGAAGTGGCGCGTCTTCTCCATCGGCGCCATGATCGGGCTGGCCTTCGGTTTCTTCTACGTGCTGCTGCCGGCCCTGTCGGGCCTCTTTTTCACGGAGCCCATCCGCCTCATCCCCATCCCCTGGCTGGACCTGACGCGCAACACCGAGGGCTTCCTGCCCGCCGTGGCCACGGGCATCCAGCTGGACCTGGGCCTCATCTTCATCGGCATGGTCCTGCCCTTCTGGGCCGTCATCGGCGGCTTCGTGGGGCTCATCATCACCATCGTGGCCAACCCCATCCTGTACTCATCCGGCATCCTGCACCGCTGGCACCCGGGCATGGGCACCGTGGACACGGTCTTCTCCAACAGCTTCGACTTCTACATGAGCTTCGGCATCGGCCTCGGCCTGGCCATCGGCCTCATCGGCTTCTGGCAGGTGGCCAGGTCGTTCCGGCGGCAGACGGGCGAGCGGCTCAATTTCGCGGCCCTCTTCTCCCCGCCGCCGGGCCGCGGCGACATCTCCATCTGGCTGTCGCTCGGGATCTACGTCTTCTCGACCCTGTCCTACGTGGCCTTCTGCGTCTGGCTGGTGCCGAGCTTCCCGTGGATATTCTTCCTGCTCTACGGGTTCATCTACACGCCCTTCATCTCCTACATCACGGCGCGCATGGAGGGCATCGCCGGCCAGTACGTGAGCCTGCCCCTGGTGCGCGAGGCCAGCTTCATCGCCGGGGCCAAGTACTTCGGCTACCACGGCATCGAGATCTGGTACGCGCCCATCCCCATGCACAACTACGGCGAGGCCACGGTGGGCTTCCGCCAGATCGAGCTGACGGGCACGAGCCTGCGGGGCATCATCAAGGCCGAGTTCGTGACCCTGCCCATCGTGCTCATCGCCTCCCTGCTCTTCTCGCAGTTCCTGTGGCGGCTGGCGCCCATCCCCTCGGCCAGCTACCCCTACGCCCAGGAGCTGTGGCACCTGCAGGCCCTGAACACGCTGCTCATGCAGACGGCCACCCTGGAGGGCAACTCGCTCTTCTTCCAGGCCCTGAATTCGGTCTATGTCTCGTGCGGGGTGTTCTTCGGCGTGCTGGCCTACGCCGTGCTGAGCTTCATCGGCCTGCCGGTGCTGCTCGTCTACGGCGTGGTGCGGGGACTGGGGCAGTCGACGCCCCACGGTCTGATCCTGGAACTGGCGGGCGCCCTGCTCGGGCGGTACTATTTCCTGAAGAAGTTCGGGACGCGCTGGCGTCAGTACGCCCCGGTCCTGCTGGCGGGGTTCTCCTGCGGCATGGGTCTGTCGGGCATGTTCGCCATGGGCTGTACGCTCATCCTCAAGTCATTGAACAGGCTGCCGTATTGAGGCGGGCCGGGCTACAGCACCCCGGGCCCGTGAACGTGCGGCTCCCCGCCGCGCTCCAGCCTCTGGTGGTCCCAGAACACCACGCTGCCGATGACCTCCCGGACCATGCCGGCCAGGGCCTCAGGTCGGGCCACGAGCTGGGGCAGGAGCGCGCGTCTGTGCATGAGCAGGCACTCGGTCTGCGTCTCGGCCCGCAGGGTGTAGAGGGAGCGGAAAACGCCGAGCAGGGCGAGACCGCCGGCGCTCATGCCCTGGGCCACACGGCCGAGGACCACCCCCTCGCGCTCGATGACCAGCGCCCCGCTGATGACGGCCACGGCGACGTCGGCCGGCTGCCCCTCCTCCAGCACCGTCTGGCCCGCCGAAAAGGCCTCGCGTTCGCAGAGATAGGCCATGACCCGCTGCAGCTCCGCGGGAATTCCCGCGAAGAACGGCAGCTCCCGCAGCACGCGCAGGTTGCAGTCCAGTTCGCACTCGTGGGTCTCAGGCCTTTGCGACGAGATCATGCAGCACCCCCTTGGCGGCCATGAGTTCGTCGTACGGACCGCTCTCCACGATCTTTCCGGCTTTCATGACCACGATGCGGTCGTAATGGGACACCGTGTCCAGACGATGGACGACGGAGATGACCGTGTGCCTGCCGCGCACGGCCTTCAGGAAATTCTGGACCCGGGCCTGGGAGGCGTTGTCCAGGGCCGACGTGGCCTCGTCGAGGATGTAGACCGGCGGCGCTTTCAGGAATACCCGGGCCAGCGCGATCTTCTGGCGCTGTCCGCCCGAGAGGTACTCGCCCATGCTCCCGACCTGGAACTCGAGCCCCAGCTCCACGATGCTCTCCAGCACCCCCTCCTCGATGAGCAGCTGCACCAGATGCTCGCTGATGCGGTCCATGGCGCCGGGCCGCCCCGGTTTGGGTTGTCCGAAGAGGATGTTGTCGCGGATGCTGCGCGACTCCACATAGAGGTCCGGTTCGTAGAAGCGCAGCGCACCCTGGCCGGAGCGGGCGAAGGTTTCGCGGAACTCCCGCCTGGCCATGAGGAGACGTTCCTTGAGATTCTCCGGCATGCGCACCGTCTTGTGCCTGCCCTGGACGAAATTCAGGGCCAGCCGCAGCAGGAGGGTGCGGGAGGCGGCCTTGAGATCGGCCTGAGTGCGGGAGGCCAGCTCGTCCACGACCACTGCGTACTTCTCCACCTCTTCCCGCGGGATCGGGCTTCCGGCGTAGAGTTCGGGGGTCTGCGCCCCGTAGCGCAGAATCGGGACGGTGGCCTTGGCCACGACGACGCCGAACCCGACCAGCTCCTCCTCCAGCCCGATCTCCCCCAGAAAGGCCACGAAGCGCTTGTGGCGATGGGCCTCCTCGAACCTGACGCGCCGGTCTATGAAATCCCCGAAGACGATGTTCTGGGCGATGGAGCCGAAATCCATGTACCGGTCGGGGTCCAGGAATTCGATGTCGTCCAGGAAGTCGCCTTCGTAACGCTGGCGGAAGAGGCGGCGCATGGCCAGGACGCGCTCCACCAGCTCCGGCTTCTCATCGGGGGTGATGACCGCCTGGCCGCCGAACTTGAGGACATCCAGGAACAGGCCGACCTGCTGCAGCACCTCGATGATACGGTCCAGATCCGGGGTGATGAAGCCCGGAACTCCGTTGGCGGCGCTGGAGCGGCTCGCGTAGAGGAGGTTGTCGCGGACGCTGCCGCTGAAGATGAAGGGGTGCTGCGGGACCATGCCCACGTTTTCGGCCACATCGAGCTTGGTCAGGGTCCGGACCTCGTTGCCGTCGATACGCGCCTGCCCCTCGGTGTAGGGCATGAGCTGGGACACGACCTTGGCCAGGGTCGACTTGCCGCTGCCCGAAAAGCCCACCAGGGCGACCATCTCGCCCGGGCGCACGTGCAGGTTCACGTCCTCGATGAGCCGCGTCCCCTCGGGGGTGCGGAAGGTCACGCCGCGCAGTTCGATGTCGCCGCGGAAGCGATGGACGCCGCGGTCCACGGGCACGAGAAGGTGCTCCGGGGCGACGTCGAAGGCGGCCATGACATTCTTGTAGCGCACGAGGCTGTCTTCCTTGAGCTGGTAGAAATCCATGAGCTCCCGCCACGGCTCGCTCAGGCTCGAGTAGGCCGAGAGGAAGGCCACCAGGGCTCCGAGGTCGAAGAGGCCGCGGATGGTCATGCCGCCGCCGACGAGGAAGAGGATGAAGGGGCCGAGGTGCTCGAAGAAGTTGTTGGCGAACTTGATGCCGTAGCGGTAGGCGTTCATGCGGTTGTTGGCCTGCAGGAGCTGCTGGGTCTGACCGTAGAACTTTTCGTTCTCCAGGGCGAAGGCGGCGTGGCCGTGCACTTCGTGGACGCCCGTGATCACCTCGCCGATGCTGCCGGAGATGGCCCGGCTGACGTTGACCCGGTGGCGGTTGGCCTCGTTGCCGCGTTTCTGCAGTTTCGGCACGATGACGATCTGCAGGGGGTAGATGACGAAGCTCAGGCACGCCAGCAGAGGGTTCAGGTAGAAGAGGTACCCGCCCATGGCCAGCAGCGTGCAGACGTTGATCAGGGGCACGGAGACGGCGCTGCCGATGAACCCCGAAACCGAGGCCAGCTCGTTGATCAGGGAATTGATGACCTGGCCGGGCTGGATGGTGCGGAAAAAGGACATGGGCAGGCTCAGGATGTGCGCGAAGAGGCTTCTGCGCATGCGCTCGAGCGTGGTCTGCCCGATGAAGGCCTGCAGGAGGTTGATGATGAACTTGAGGCTGCTGGCCAGGAGCACCGCGCCCAGGTAGAGCAGGCAGTACAGGATGAGCAGGTCCATGTCGCCAAGGCCGATGGCCTCGTTGACGATGCGCTTCTGCAGCTCCAGCGGGAAGATGCGGATGCCCACGGTGGCCACGACCAGCAGGACGATGAGCGCCTGCCAGCGCACGTTCTTTTCGAGTACCCACGAATAGAGGGTCCGCTTGGTGACCATGAACTGCCCCGTTCCTCCGGGTTGCGGTTTGACCTCACGCCTACCCTACTCTATGCGAAGAGAAAAGGACGCCATGATCGCCAAATTCGATTTTGCCCTGAACCGGCCCGAAGAAGACCAGGCCGAGCTCCTCGCGGCCGTCGAGGAGTTCGCCGACGCCCTGGGGCTGCCGCCGTCGGTGCGCTACAGGCTCGGGCTCGTCATCGACGAGCTCGTCTCGAACTGCATCGCCCACGGCGCGCGCCCGGGAGAGGACAGGGGCATCCGTGTCGGCATCTCGGACAGCGGCGACGACATGACGGTGGAAATCGTGGACTCGGGCCCCCCTTTCGACCCCACCGCGCACGCCAGCCGGAAATGCCTGCAGCCCGGAGACGTCAAGATCGGCGGCATGGGCCTGTGCCTGGTCCGCAATCTGGCCACGCGGATGGAATATTCCCGGTTCGACGGCTTCAACCGCACACGGATCACCATCGCCAAAAGCATTCAGGAGAACGCATGCACCTCCGGCAGATAGAACCCCCCCGCGCGGCCGTTTTCCTGGTCAGCGGACGCCTCGACTCGACCAGCACGCCCGAACTCGAGAAAAAGGTCCTGCTCAGCCTGGAAAGCGGGGTCAGGCACCTGGTCATGGACTTTTCGGAGCTGGAATACATCAACAGCGCCGGTCTGCGCGTCCTGGTCATGAGCTACCAGCGGCTGAATCCGCGCGGCGGGACGGTCATGATCTGCGGCGTCAGGGATTATATCGCCGAAATTTTCGACATTTCCGGTTACAACCGGATTTTCGCCATGCACGCCGACATGGCCCACGCCATGCAGGAAATCGACGCTACGCCAGACGCGCAATGACCACGGTGCGGTCGTCCTCCACGCGGCCGCCACTGGTGAATTTCTCGACGGCCTCGAAAATGCGGGCGGCGATGTCCTGCGGAGGCTCATGCACGCTGCCCCGGACCACCTGAAGCAGGCGGTCCTTGCCGAACATCTCGCCGTCCCGACCCAGGGACTCCCAGATTCCGTCCGTCCCCATGACCAGCAGACCGCCTGCGAGGGGTTCCGAATATTTCGTGTACGGCCACTTGGGGTCCACGCCGAGGGGAATGTCCCGACCGGCGAAGGTGCGGACCGGTCCTCCGGCCGACGGCACGAACCACGCTGGGTCGTGTCCGGCCCCGACCCATGCGGCCCTGCGCGTGAGCGGACAGTAGGACAGGACGAAGGCCGTGACGAAATTCCCGCTGTCGTCGACGTCGGCGTGGATGAGGGCGTTGGTCCTGTTCATGACCTCGGACAGGTCGAGACGCTGCAGCAGCAGGGCCTTCATGTAGGCGCGGATGGAGGCCATGAGCAGGGCGGCCCCCACGCCGTGGCCGGTCACGTCGCCGATCAGGATGATTAGTTCCGGACCGTGCAGGCCGTCGCGGACCATGAAGTCGTAGAAATCCCCGCCCGTTTCCTCGCAGAAGACGCTGGCCCCGTATATCTGCACGCCGGGCAGAAAGGGCGACGTGGACGGCAGCAGGTTGGCCTGGATCTGCCTGGCCAGCTCCAGGCCGTGGACCATCCGCTCCCGCTCGATCAGCCGGTCGATCATGGTGTTGGTGTAGCCGGCGATGACCGCGAACTCGTCGTTGGTGACCACGGGCACCTTGGTGTCAAGCTGCCCCCGGCTGACCATTTCAAGGACCGTGGTCTGATTCCGGAAGAGCATCTTGAGGTTGCGCGCGTAGGAATAGACCAGGACCAGGGTCAGGGCCAGGAGAATGCCCATGACGAAAAGCACTTCCCAGACCACGGACCACAGCAGGGATGAAAGGTTCTCGGCGGCACGCTCCTGGGCCTGGAGCCAGGAGATGTCGCGCATGAGCAGCATCAGCAGGATCAGGGTGACGAAAAAGATGATGCCCGTGGCGAGATAGGCGAAGCGCCTGGTCTGGGGAAAAAAGGACTCGGGTCCGGGGAGGCTTCCGGCGGACATGTCGGCCTGGACGATGACCCTGTGCTCCCACTCGAGGCTCAGGTCCAAGGCGGCGAAGAGCCCGATGGTGGCGAACCCGACGACGATCTCGACGCCGCTGAAGACCGGGAAGCCCCAGAAAAGATGGTGATACACGCCGACACCAAGGCCGGCCGCGATGAATATCCCGAAATCCAGCGACAGCAGGCGCGTTGATTGACGGTGAATCGGCAGGGGCAGGACGAAACGACGGATGAGCATCTGCCGCAGCGCCAGGGCGATCGCGAGATGAACACCGAGAGTCAGGGCGAACTTCCAGACCGGAAGCGACTCGACGAAAGGTCAGACCTCGCCCCCGTAAAAGGTCAGCGTGGCGAGCATGAACGCAAAGTAGAAGAGAGTCCTGGTCACTTCGGTCTCCTTTCCCTGTCAGCGCGTCTGGACAAGCGGCGCGACGCTGGAATAGAGTTCTGTCATGAAATACCTCATGCTTTTCCTTTGGCTTTTCATGGCCTCTTCTGTCCAGGCCCAAGTTTTCCCGACATCCCTCGGCGGCATCGTTCTGGGCGAGGACATCTCGACCATCCACGACATCTGCAGCATGCACACAGAAATCCCCCTCTCCCAGGAGCGCCACCTCATGGAGATCCAGCTCATGCCGGGCCACGCACCCGGCATCCGAAGCGGCTCCGTGGCCTACGCCAACTGCAATGAGATCGGCCGGATCGTCCGCATCAAGCTCAAATTCGACGACGACTCCCGCCAATTCTTCGACAACCTGCTCGCGCGCTATCGGGAACGCTTCGGCAAGCCCCTGGAGTGGCGCGGGGACCCCTTCCAGACCGTCATGTCCTGGAAATGGAGCTTTCACGACAACCGCGGCGAGCAGGTCAATCTGGAGCTGACGCACAGCAGGGACGACAATTCCAAGACGGAGAACTCCGTGAAGATGACCCTGCGCTCCCTGTGGCTGCGGGAGGACGCCTGCCAGGACGCCAAGAGCGCCTCCGCCCCCGGCCGTGCGGACGGCCCCACCCCGGCCCACATGCTCGACTACAGGCTGCTCATCCCCCAATGACCCGGGAACTGCGCTGGGACGGGCTGCGGGTGAGCATCCCCGACGGCATGGAACCGGCGGTTCTCGATCGCGGTTTTATCCGCCTCTCGCGCCCGGACCACGGCTTAGGCACGGGCGGCGGTCAGGCCGGGTCGCTGGAACTGCGCTTCGGTCCGGAAAAATCCCCCTTCAATCCGGACCGCGACGGCCGGCGCCTGCTCAAGGCCTGCGGGCTGCCGGAGGCGACGTTCGTCCG
>DPKT01000134.1 GCA_003542385.1 Desulfomicrobium sp. | reverse complement strand
TCAGAGGTTAGTGGTCCACCGCCGCGCCGGCCCCGCGGGGGATGCGCACGCTTTCGACCATGTCCTGCACGGCGGCCGGCGGGGCGGCCGTGCACAGGGATACCACGATGGTCACCGCGAAGTTGATGAGCATGCCCACGGTGCCGATGCCCTCGGGGCTGATGTTCATGAACCAGGGGGCCACGCCCATGAACTTGGTCTGCACGATGTAGAACATGGTGAAGCCGATGCCCGTGACCATGCCGCTGATGGCCCCTTCCCTGGTGGCCCGCTTCCAGAAGATGCCGAGCACGATGACGGGGAAGAAGGACGCCGAGGCCAGGCCGAAGGCGAAGGCCACCACCTGGGCCACGAAGCCGGGCGGGTTGATGCCGAAATAGCCGGCCACGAGCACGGCGATGCCCATCATGATGCGTCCGATGGCCAGACGCTTCTGCTCGGAGGCCTCGCGGTTGATGATGCGGTAGTAGAGGTCGTGGGAGATGGCCGAGGAGATGACCAGCAGGAGGCCCGCCGCCGTGGACAGGGCCGCGGCCAGGCCGCCGGCCGCCACAAGGGCGATGACCCAGTTCGGGAGCTGGGAGATCTCGGGCGTGGCCAGGACCATGATGTCGTTGTCGATGTACAGCTCGTTGGCGTTGTCCGTGGCGTCGTTCTTGAGCAGGCGCTGGCCGGCGGGTCCGGTTTCGCCGCTGAAGATCGGTTTGCCCTTGAAGGGTGCGTCGGCGCGGTAGGTGATGACGCCGTCGTTGTTCTTGTCCATCCAGGCCAAAAGGCCCGTCTTCTCCCAGTTCTTGAACCAGGACGGGGCCGTGGCGTAGGTGGTGTCGCTCAGCACGTTGGTCAGGGTGTAGCGCGCGAAGGCGCCCAGGGCCGGGGCCGTGGTGTAGAGGATGGCGATGAAGATCAGGGCGTAGAAGGCCGAGATGCGCGCCGCCCGCACCGTGGGCACGGTGTAGAAGCGGATGATGACGTGGGGCAGCCCGGCCGTGCCGACCATGAGGCACATGGTGATGGCGAAGACGTCGATCATGGGCTTGGCTCCCGCCCCGAAGGCCGAGGTGTATTCGGCGAAGCCCAGGTCGGTTCCGATCTGGTTCAGGGTGTCGAGCAGGTATTTGCCTGAATGCGGTCCGTCGACGAGGGTGCTGCCGAAGCCGATCTGGGGCAGGAAATGTCCCGTCAGCTTGGCGGAAATGGCGATGGCCGGGACCAGGAAGGCCGTGATGAGCACGCAGTACTGGGCGACCTGGGTCCAGGTGATGCCCTTCATGCCGCCGATGCCGGCGTAGAAGAAGACCAGAACCATGCCGATGATGACGCCCGTGTTGACGTCCACTTCGAGGAAGCGGCTGAAGACGATGCCCACGCCGCGCATCTGCCCGGCCACATAGGTCAGGGAGACGAAGATGGCGCAGACCAGGGCCACCACGCGCGCGGCCGAGGAGTAGTAGCGGTCGCCGACGAAGTCCGGCACCGTGAACTTGCCGAACTTGCGCAGGTAGGGGGCCAGGAGCAGGGCAAGGAGCACGTAGCCGCCGGTCCAGCCCATGAGGTACATGCATCCGGCGTAGCCCATGAAGGCGATCATGCCGGACATGGAGATGAAGGACGCCGCGCTCATCCAGTCCGCGGCCGTGGCCATGCCGTTGGCCAGGGGCGGCACGCCGCCGCCGGCCACGTAGAAGCCCTTGGTGTCTTTCACCCGCGCGCTCCAGGCGATGCCGATGTAGAGCGCGAAGGTCGCCCCGACGATGAGATAGGTCCAGATTTGCAGTGACATATGCGTTCCTCGCGGTCTTCGCTTTCGGTTATTCGTGCACGTCGAATTTCTTGTCCAGCCGGTCCATGAGCAGGAAGTAGGCGAGAATAAGGATGACGAATACGTAGATGGACCCTTGCTGGGCGAACCAGAAGCCCAGAGGGAAGCCGCCGAGATGGAACGCGTTCAGTTCGTTCACGAAAAGGATGCCGAAGACGTACGAAACCAGGGCCCAAATGGACAGAAGCACGACCATGTAGGTCAGGTTCGCCTTCCAGTACCGTTGCATTGAATTTTCCATTTCTCCCTCCATGCTGTCCTTGTTCCGGGGTTGATGATGCCTCCTTTTGACACGCTTTTTGGGGCTTTGCATCCGGTTTCAGGTGAATGGCGGAGGATTGCGGTCATTGGTCAGGCGAAAGGCATGGCTTGCGGCGGGGTTGAGGGCGCTGCCGCTCATCGTGGGAATTGCGCCGCTCAACCGGCGGTCAGGCAATATGCCGCACGGGCCAGCCGCGGAGGCGCCCTGGCAGGCGGAATACGGGATGAACGGGCCCGGGAGGAGTGCGGAGGTCGGAATTGACGGGCGAAAGAAGCATAACCGGGGGTAGGCGGTCATGGCGCTCCGGCGTGCCTGCTCCGGCCTGGTCGTCGGTTGGGCTGTCGCGGCCGCGGCCGTAGGGAGTTCAGTCGGACAAGGCCGTCGCGACGCTTTGGAACTCCGCGATGTTGGCGAGAAAGATGTCCACGATGGCCGGATCGAAGGCCAGGGCCCTTTCAGATCGAATGATCTCCAGAACTTCATCGAAGGGCATCGCCTTTTTGTAGGGGCGCTGTGAAAGCATGGCGTCAAAGCTGTCGACGATGCTCACGATCCGGGCTTCCATGGGGATTTCTACACCCTTGAGGCCGTCTGGATACCCATTGCCGTCCCATCTTTCATGATGGGAGCGTGCGATGGACTCTGCCAGCTGGATGAGCCTGAAGCGACTGTTGGCAAGGCTCTGGGCGCCGATGACGGTGTGGCTTTTCATGATGATCCATTCTTCGGCGTCAAGCTTGCCCGGCTTGAGCAAAATGCTGTCGGGGATGCCGATTTTCCCGAGGTCGTGCATGGCGCTGGCCAGGTAGAGGAGTTCGACATGATCCTCGGGCAGGCTGCATTTGCGTCCCAGCAGGGCCGAGTATTCCTGAATCCGGCGAATGTGCATCCCGGTTTCCTTGTCCCTGAGCTCGGAGGCAAGGCACAGCCTGAGGATTGCTTCGTGCTGCACTCCATTGATTTCATTTTGCTTTTCTTGGATTTTCTTGGTTCGCTGCGCAACCTTGATCTCCAGGAGGTGGTTTTGTTCCCGCAGCGCGTCTTCAGCGGCCTTGAGCCGCAGGTGCGTCCTGATGCGTGCCCTCACTTCAAGGGAAGAGATCGGCTTCGTGATGTAGTCGACGGCCCCTATGGCCACTACCGTTTGTGCATGCCAGTGTCCCAGTTGATGAACACGTTGGGCGTCGACCTGAAGGTCACGGACCTGAGCGAGGAGAAGAGCAAGTAGTCGGCGGTGAAGCGGTTCACGGCCGGGCTAAGGAGCATTTCAGACAGTTTGCTTACCCCGTCTTTTCGCGGCCGATCGCCTTCAGTGATCGGCCGCGAAAAGACGGAATCGTTTAAAGGGATGTTCTGTATCGTTCACAGATTCCGAGAGCCCCTCATAAAGTCACTTATAAGCATGTGTGGCGCGGATACGTTCTTGATGATTCTGCTGACAGTATCGGGGACACGTTTTGGGAGCTCCGGGAGGCAGGCCGATGCGGGACGGAAAGCCGTTGAGGCGCGTTCAACGCAGAAGAAATTGCATCTCCTCGGCCGACAACAGCTTTGCGTACTTACCGCCGGCGTATGGCCGGGGCTGAACGGGCGTGTCCTGCTGTGCCCCTTTGGTCAGGAGTTGCCTGACGGCCAGAAGGAAACGTTCATGCCGGATGCGTTCCTCCTCGGAGACTTGGTCGATTGATGCATCGGATGCAGATTTGGTGGCGTTCATGAATGTTCGCAAACGGGCTGGTGAGGCACGGTAGCCGGGCCCGGGCCGGACTGTCGAATTCGGAACCGCACGCTGACTGCCCATACCGTATGTAAATCGGCGTATGCAGGGAACTGGTATGAATATGAATTTTTGTGCACTGATACTGGAAGACAGTCAGTATGACATGGTGCCTCAGTGCGGCCCGGCGAAGCGCCGTTTGTGGTGTCGGATGTTTCCAGGTTGAGGCAATGTGCGGGTTTCGCGGCACATTCGGACATTTGTGGCACCCTTCACCGGCTCGTTGAATTTTACCGTTCACGGTAACAAACCGGCATCCGAAGCGACGTCAAAGTCCAAACCGATCGTAGCGCTTCGATACCGCCGAATCTGAAGGATGGATTTTCAGCACAAGGGGGACGAATGGACACTCGCAGGTTGATCGAATTGATGAGGTCCCAAGGCGCACTCCCGGATAACGCCGTTTTGCTGGCCGCTGCCGACAGACTTGAACAGCAGCACGCGGAGATCCTCAGTCAGGCCCGGCTGGTTCTTGATCGGGAGCGTGAGCTGATGAAGGCCGAAGCGCAGAGGCTCCAGCTCGAAGCCAGGAACCGTGAACTGCTGGCAAGGTGCGACCTGCTTTCCTGTGAACTTCTGCAGGTCGGGCGGAAGAATCCGCTACACAGAAAAAGATCCGGCAACCATACGAGCTCTTCACCCGGGACCAAGTCCGCCATGGAGACGGCGCACCTGGACAGTGGGGCGCAATAAGGGACAGACTGATTGCGTACAGGTATCCTGCCCAGGCCAATGGTCAGAACCATGATCAAGGGTGACACGGAGCTTCAAATACGAAAAAGCCGCCCTTTCGGACGGCTTTCAAGCGGCATTCAAGAATCATTTGAAGCGTTTATAAGTGGTGGAGCTGATCAGGATCGAACTGACGACCTCTTGAATGCCATTCAAGCGCTCTCCCAGCTGAGCTACAGCCCCACAACGCGAAAACGGTTACTGCACAATGCTCCGCAAAAAGGCAAGCATTTTTTATTTTTGAATTTCTTCAATCATTTTCAGTAGGTTAGGATCAGACGGGTCATTTGAGGCCAGGGAGATCGACCGGCCGGGCCGGAAGATGCCGGATGATTTGTCCAATTCGACATGACCAATGCCCATGCCTTTGGCGACAGCTGGAATGTATCTGGGGGTATCCTGGTAAACGGATCTGGCGTCTCCGAGAATGACGGCCACGTCCGTGGCCGCGCCGAGCAGCGACGGGATTTCCTCCCGTCCCGTCTGGGTCAGGAGCAAGACGGCATCGGCTATTGACGCGAATTGCGGCATGAGCTTGTTCATGGCCTGACCGGGAGCGATGAGATGCGCTCCGCTTATCTTCACTGTCGAGTCCTGGCCGAGTAGGCTGACGACGGCGATCGTGTACTGTCCGCGTTCGATGAGAACGTATGGCCTGATCCAGGGCTGGACGTCCTGCTGGAATTCGAGGTTGGAGCAGACAAAAGGAAAGGAAGCGATGCCGGCGAGTTCCCTCAGGGCTATTTCGCCCATGTCCAGATCGTAGGGGCCGAGGCCCATGGCGTCGTAGCGCATGCGGTTCATGGCCCGCACCAGGATTTTGTTGATGCGCTCGGCCCGGGGAGAACCCGAGACAAAGGCGTCACCGGCGTCCAGGAGCACGAGGGCCGGGGCTTCGGTTCGCATCCGTTCTATGGCGGGCAGGCGCCGCGCGATGCCTCCGACGGTCCCGTTGATGCTTGGCTGCGGATAGACAACGCCCTGGGTGTCGCCGGTGAAGAGGATGGTGATTTTCGCCTCGGTCTCGGACAGGCCCGCCGCAGGCTGAGGCGGTTGTTCAGGGACGGGTGGGGCGGACGTCTGTGCCTCTGTGTCTCCTGCCGGCGCGAGCGTTTCCGGCTGGGCGGGAAGGGGCTGGGCCTCGACGTCGTGTGGTGTCGCGGGTGCGAGCTCTTCGGCAGTCTGCTGTGAAGCCGGGGGTGCGGTCTGGGTGTCCGTTCCCGCAGCCTGGGCCGCCGGGGGCGGTTCAAGGGGCGCTGGAGGGCTTTGCGTCGGCTCTGCCGGAGCCATGTGGGTCTGGGTATGGACGGGAGACGGAGTCCCGGCCGTCGGACCCGCGTCGGTCTGGGCCGAAGGCGCGGGCGGTGATTCCGCCTGCGAAGCCGGCGTCACCGGGGCCGCCTGGGAGGACGCAGGTCCTGCTTGCTGCGGGTGGTCCGTCGTTTCGGAAGGCACGACGCCCTCAGCCTGAGGGGGTTGGGTCCAAGGCCCTTGCGTCGCGTTCTCCGCCTGTGTCGCGGCAAGCCCCGACGGTGGGGCGTCCATCCCCGCGTCGGCGTCGGCGTCCGACGTCCCTTCCTCC
>DPKT01000317.1 GCA_003542385.1 Desulfomicrobium sp. | reverse complement strand
ACGCCGACACGGGCGGCTTCAACCTCCAGGCTGCCCTGTCCACGGGCTATCTGGCCGGACTGAGCGCCGCCACCATGCCCTGAGCTTGCACGCCCCTCGGGGATGGGCTACGTAGCACATGAGTACGTATTCCCCAAAGGAGCTGCACATGATGGATTTCAAGATTCCAACTCCCGGCGAACCGGCCCCGTCCTTCTGCCTGAAGAGCACCTCCGGCTCCGACGTCCGCCTGGAAGACCACCGGGGCAAATGGGTGGTCCTCTACTTCTATCCCAAGGACAACACGCCGGGCTGCACGGTCGAGGCCCAGGAGTTCTCGGCCCTGAAGGAGAGTTTCGCGGCCCTGAACGCCGTGGTCCTAGGCATGAGCCCCGACTCGGTCAAATCCCACCAGAATTTCACGGGCAAGCACGAACTGCAGGTCGACCTCCTGAGCGACCCGGACCACCAGGTCCTGGAGCACTTCGGGGCGTGGCGCCTGAAGAAGAACTACGGCAAGGAATACATGGGCGTGGCCCGCTCGACCTTCCTCATCGACCCGGCCGGAGTGGTCCGACACGCCTGGCCCGAGGTCAAGGCCGCCGGGCACGCAGCCGAAGTGTTGGCGACGCTGCAGTCCCTGGCCTGAACCGATCGCCATGGCGCGCAACCCGAACGCCCTGCTGGCCGAGATGCGGGACCTCATGTCCGCCGTCGAGGCCAGCGCCGGCCTGGGTGATGCCCGGAGCCTGCGCACGAACCTCAAGGCCCTGGGGGCCTGGATCAGGGAGCGGATCATTCACGCCCCCTCTCCGGCCAAACGCGTGATCGACGAGAACGAGGACCTGCGTCAGCGTCTCAAGGTTTCCAAGGGCGGCTTCGACGCCATGGTGGCCTCCTACAAGGCCCTGCTGGACACCTTCGAGACCTTCCGCGGGACCATCGACCTGGTCCAGCAGGTCAAGCGCCTGGAAGACCTCCCCGCGATCCTCGATTCCATCCGCAAGCTCCGCAACCTCCACACCCTGCACCTGATCCTCGACCGGGACATCTTCGAGGGACGCATCCCGGACGGCATCGAGCACGCCCCGGCCCGGACCATCCGCGAACGCATCAGGCAGTTCTCGCCCACGCCCCATGCGCCGCGTCTCTTCCTCGGCGAGGTCGGGCGCATCGAGACGCCGGGCTTCTTCCTTGGCCTCGAAAGCGACCCGCCGCAAGGGTCCTGCTTCATTTTCGCTCTCGGGCACAAATACCAGCAGGGCAAGACCATCGGCATCGTCTCGGCCTACGACCCCGACCCCGAGCGCTACGCCCCGGACAAGGCCACGGATTTCCTCGGCCACTTCTGCGACATCCTGGCCTGCACCCTGATCACGGCCCTGGAGCACGCCCAGCTCGAAGAACTTACCGTGCGCGACGCCCTGACCGGCGTGAACAACCGCGCCTACCTGGAGCGGCACGCCCCGCGCATCCTGGACTTCGCCGTGCGCAAGGGGCTCCCCGTGCACCTGCTCTTCATCGACCTGAACGGCTTCAAGGCCGTCAACGACACCCTGGGCCACGAGGCCGGCGATCTGGTTCTGGTGGGGGTGGCCCGGGCCATCAGGGGCATGGTGCGCAAATACGACATCTTCGTGCGCATGGGCGGCGACGAGTTCGTCATCCTGCTGCCGGACACGGATGCGGACATGACCGCGTGCTTCGTGCAGCGCCTGCGCCAGACCCTGGACGAAATCGATGTCGCGGCCCTGTGCGGCATGGACACGCGGCTCGGCATATCGGCCTCCGTGGGCGTCAGCCGCCACAGGCCGGACCAGAGTCTGGACGAACTGATCCGCGCCGCGGACCACCGCATGTACGAGGAGAAGACCGCGCCCCGCACGCAAAACCACCAACCATGCCCCGGCGGCGGCCACACCGCCATGCCGGCCGGCAAGGCGGGACCATGATCGAACTCGACATCCCCGGCTTCGGCCGCCTGACGCTGCACCACCTCGTCCTGGACTACAACGGCACTCTGGCCCTGGACGGGCGCATCCAGCCCGGCGTCCTCTCGCGCCTGACCCAGCTCGGCGCAGTCCTGAACACGCACATCCTCACGGCCGACACCTTCGGCACCGTACGCTCGACCTTTGGGACGGGCGACCAGACCGTGCACATCCTCGAACCCGGCGACGAACGAAAGGCAAAGGCCGACTTCGTCCGCGCCCTGGGCCCGCAGTCCTGCGCCTGCATGGGAAACGGCAACAACGACGCGGAAATGCTCCGCGAAGCCGGCCTGGCCGTGGCCGTGCTCCAGCCCGAGGGCGTGGCAATGGCGACCTTGAACGCGGCTCACATCGTCGTTCCCGGCATCGAGGCCGGGCTGGACCTGCTCCTGCACCCTTCGAGGCTCAAGGCCACACTGCGCTTCTGATCTGGTTCGCGTTCTCGCCCGATGTGAATCCGCCCCTGATCGTAATGTTGATCATTACTTATTTCTTGGATAGAAAAGTACTACAATATCCGTAGTACCCACAGATGGGAGGCGCCTTGAACATTCAAGCCATCAGATTCACGACCAAGCTCTTCACGGGCATCCTGGCCATCCTGGCCCTGTCCCTTGCCCTGGTCATCGCGGTGACGACGATCGATGTCCGCACGGGACTCTTCGATCTGGGCAAGAATTCCGTCGAAAGCACTGCCAGTTCGGTCTTCAACTCGCTCAGCACGCAGGATTCCCTGCTGCAGGAAAAGCTCACCACAGACATGATCATCCTGGAAGCCGAGCTGGAGCGGTACGGGACCTTCGACCTCGACTCGAGCTACATGCTCGACCGGACCATCACCAACCAGGTGACCAAGGCCCAGGAACAGGTCAGGATGCCGCGCCTGATGCTCGGCGGCACGGTCATGAACGGCAACACGGGCATCGTCGACAAAATCCAGCAGATGACGGGCGGCGTTGCGACCATTTTCCAGGTCGTCGACGGAAAGCTCCTGCGCGTGTCCACCAACGTCCGCATCAACGAGAGCGACCGGGCCGTGGACACCTTCATCCCCTCCGACAGCCCGGTCTACAAGACCGTCATGAACGGGGACACCTTCACCGGCAAGGCCTTCGTGGTCGACGACTGGTACGTGACCAGCTACAAGCCCGTGCGCAACGCCGACGACCAGATCGTGGCCGTCCTCTTCGTGGGGCGCAGGATTCTCACGCCGCAACTGCGGGACATGATCAACACGACCAAGGCAGCCGGAGTGGGCTACTTTTTCGTGTACACGTCCAAGGGCGACGTGCTCATCCACCCCACCCTCGAAGGCAAGAACATCTTTGAACAGCCGGGCATCGGAGAGGCCTTCCGCGGCCATAAGGAAGGATTCCTCGAATACGAGTGGAACGGCGACAGGAAGATCACCTACACCCGGTATTTCGAGCCCTGGGACTGGCATATCGCGGTCGGTCTGAACCACGTGCAGATGGTCCAGGGCATCGACCGGAAGATCGTCATCAAGACCCTCCTCGTCGGGGCGGGAGCGATGCTCTTCGGCATCCTGGTCACCATCGTGCTGGTGCGGACCATCACCCGACCGCTGAACCGCATCGCCGAACAGAGCCTCAAGGTGGCCGAAGGCGACTACACCATGACCTTCAGCCACCCGGCCCGCGACGCCATCGGCCACCTTGCAGGCGCCATGAACACCATGGTCGGCCGGACCAAGGAAATGCTCGGGGAAATCACCGCGGCGACCCAGGCCCTGGCGGCCGCGTCCACGGAACTGTCGAGCATCTCCACCCAGATGACCGCCGGGTCGAACCAGACCGCGACCATGGCCAACGCCGTCAGCAGGGCCACGGCCGGCGTCACGGACAACATGACATCCGTGTCCGCGGCCATGGAGCAGGCCGCCATCAACATGAACACCGTGGCGGCAGCGGCCGAGGAAATGTCGGCCACGATCCAGGAGATCGCCCAGAACTCCGAGCGGGCCAAGAACACGACGTCGAGCGCCGTGGTCAAGGCGCAGGGGGCTTCGGGACGGGTCAACGAGCTCGGCGAGGCGGCCCGGGAGATCAACGCCGTGACCGCGACCATCACGGCCATCTCCTCCCAGACCAACCTGCTGGCCCTGAACGCCACCATCGAGGCCGCCCGCGCCGGCGAGGCAGGGCGCGGCTTCGCCGTGGTGGCCAACGAGATCAAGGAACTGGCCCAGCAGACGGCCCACGCCACCGAGGACATCCGGGACCGGATCTCCGCAATCCAGTCCGTGACAACCCAGACCGTGCACGACATATCCGACATCAGCGGAGTCATCGGCGAAATGAACGACATCGTCGGCACCATCGCCGCGGCGGTAGAGGAGCAATCCGTGACCACCCGAGACATCGCCGAAAACGTCGGCCAGGCCTCGGCGGGCATCACGGAGATCAACTCCAACGTGGCCGCCAGCTCGGCCATGACGCGCTCCGTGAGCCAGGACATCGAAAAGGTCCGCGCCGCGTCGGACGAGATGACGACCAGCAGCCAGACCGTTCAGGCAAGCGCAGCCGAGCTGTCCCGATTGGCGGAACGCCTGCGCGAGCAGGTTTCCCGTTTCAAGATCTAGTCCGGCACACATCGGGGCGGCCGGCCAATGCGGGCGCCCCGATGCCCACTTCCGCATCGAAACATTCCGACAAAATCCCGCAAAAAAGTGTTTGACAAAGACCGGTGCTCTCCATAGAAGCGTCTTCTCGTGTCGGGATGTAGCGCAGCCTGGTAGCGCACTTGAATGGGGTTCAAGGGGCCGGAGGTTCAAATCCTCTCATCCCGACCAGACACAAGCCCACATAGCTCAGTCGGCAGAGCGCGTCCTTGGTAAGGACGAGGTCAGCAGTTCAATCCTGCTTGTGGGCTCCAGACATCAAAGCCGGTCATCGCGACCGGCTTTTTTGTTTTGGGGCGCCAGCCGATGGGAGGCCCCGAAGAACCGCCGCGCTCCGAATCTTTTTCACAAGCTTCTCTTTTGCCGCCCCACCTGCTAGGTCTTCCCGGTCACGAAACTTTCTCAAATCGTGAGGTATTCATGAATATTGGACACTACACCTTCCAGGAATTCAAGGACAGGGCCGCCGCGTTCCACGGCTACCCCGCCCCGGGCCTGCTGATCGGCGGGTACATGGTCGAGATGGCCAAGGCCGCCCTGCCGGCGGGCATCCTCTTCGAGGCCGTGGTCGAGAGCAAGAAATGCCTGCCCGACGCCGTGCAGCTCCTGACCCTGTGCAGCACCGGCAACAACTGGATGAAGATCGTCAATCTCGGCCGCTATGCCGTGTCCCTGTTCGACAAGTACACGGGCGAAGGGGTTCGCGTCAGCGTGGACCTGGACAAGCTCGAAGCCTGGCCCAACATCAAGGGCTGGTTCCTGAAGCTCACGCCCAAGAAGGAGCAGGACACCGAGGCCCTTTTCCGCGAAATCGAGGACGCCGGAGACAGCATCCTGCGCCTGCAGAAGGTCACGGTCCAGCCGCGTCTGCTGGGGCATGCGCACATGACCCGCATCGAGGCCTGTCCGGTCTGCCGCGAGGCCTACCCGGTCAGCGACGGGGCCATCTGCCG
>DPKT01000305.1:2632-4869 GCA_003542385.1 Desulfomicrobium sp. | reverse complement strand
AGGACAGGTCGCCCGTGGCCAGGCGGATGAGGGGATAGGTCTTGTTGAAGGCCGTGACCACGATCTCGCCCACTTCGCCGTCCTTGAGCGGGATGCCCGTGTCGGGATGGCAGATCTCGACGTAGGCGCGGTTGGCGATGTGCAGGCCGTTCTTGTGGAAGCATTCGTAGCCGATGCAGCCCACGTCGGCCGTGCCGTAGCCCTGGCGCATGATCAGGTCGAACTTCTTCTCCAGGGTGGAGCGCATCTTTTCGGAGAATTTTTCGCCCGTGACGAAGGCTACCTCAAGGTAGAGGTCCTTGCGCAGGTTCAGGCCCTTTTCCTCGCCCTTCTGGGCCAGGTGCATGAGGTAGCTCGGCGTGCCGACGTAGCCCGTGACGCGCAGCTTCTTCATGATGTCGAGCTGGCTGCCGGTGTTGCCGGGGCCCGTGGGCACCACGGCGCAGCTCAGCTGGCGCAGGGGTTCCTCGAACATGAGGCCGGCCGGGGTCATGTGGTAGTTGAAGGTGTTCTGGACCAGGTCGCCCGAGCGGAAGCCCGCGGCGTAGAAGCTCTCGGTCCATCCCCAGTAGTCGTCGCCCCTGTCCTCGGGGTCGAAGATGGGGCCGGGGGACAGGAAGACACGGCGCAGCTCGCCCAGGTCCTTGGTCAGCAGGCCCCCAAGGCGCGGACCCATGGACTGCAGGAATATGAGCTCCTTCTTCTTCAGGATGGGCACGTGCTTCAGGTCGATGAGGTCGCGGAACTTCTCCACGGAGAACTGGGCGCGGTCGAAGCGCTTCTTTACGTCCTCGGAATATCTGTATGCGTACGAAAGCAGCTCTTTGAGCTGGATCTGGTAGTATTTCTGGCGCTCGGTGGCATCCAGAACTTCGCGCCGGCTGAAAATGCCTTCAGTGCGATCCTTGCGGGTCATCAGCGCTCCTCCTTGCGGGGCTCGGTCCGGCCGTGGGGTCGGGGTTGAATGGTGAAAGAGAATCCATCTCTACAGGAATAGAAAAAGGATTTGCAAGAGGCTTCTTGCAAATCCTTGGAATAGAAAGCGATTTGAACTTGCGGTTATTCTTCCGGCAACTCGCCGTCCCCGGCGTCTTCATCCGCCGGGCCTTCGTACTCCGGGGTTTCCGGCTCCTCAAGCTGGGCGTAGGTGCGCGCGAAGACCAGGAATCCCGTGTGGGCGACCATGCGGTCGTCGGGACGCAGACGCTCGGGTACGGGCTTGTAGTGGCGCAGGAATATCTCCAGCACCTCGATCTGTCGGAACGGCCCGCCTTCCATGGCTTTCAGCAGATCCTGGACCTGATTGGTGGTCGGCAGCAGAAAGCCGATGGGCGCGCCCGGAACCACGGCGCCGGGGATGTGGCGAATGTAGTCGCAGGGTTCGCGCACGTCCAGGAACAGGGCGTCGGCGGCGTGGGGGTGGAAACCCTCGGCGATGTCGTGGTGGAACTGTTCCACGCGGTGGGACAGGCCGATGCGCTCCAGGTTCTGGCGGCAGAGGGTGAAGAACTCCTCGCGGCGCTCGTAGGTGTAGACCTTGCCCGTGTCGCCCACCAGCCAGGCCAGGGCCGTTGTCAGGCCACCGGAGCCGCAGCCGGCCTCGACGATGCGGCAGCCCGGGCCGATGCCCAACTTCATGGCGATGTACCCGATCTCCTTGGGGTAGATGATCTGGGTGCGGCGTTTGACGGACTTGATCAGGTCATAGAGGGTCGGCCGCATGACCGTGAAGGGGTAGCCCTTGTGGGTCAGGACCTGCTGCCCCCAGCCCGCGCCGCGGACCTCGTCGAGGTGGAGAATCCCCTCGTTGGTATGCATGACCTGCCCTTCCTGGGCGGAAACGAAATATCTCTTGTCCTTTGCGTTGAGCAGCATTACCAGCTGTCCCGGTTCGAGCATGTGGCCTCCTGTGCAGTGAGAAGGCGGGAGTAGCCATGGCAAAATGGGATGTCAAGCCAGCGCCTGCCCCTCGAAGGGTTTTTCTTGCTATGGACACGCCTGCCGGGTATGTATTCTCCTTGATTCGTGGCGCGGCGTGCGTCCGGCAGTGACCGGCCCCTTTCGCCTCCTCAAGACCCCCGCGCCCAGAGATCGCAAATTTTCATCGGATTTCCGTCCGCAAATTTCACCATTTTTCCCGGCTCTGCCGGAAACCTTTTTCATTTGAGGATATTCATGGGAGAAAAGCAGAAGCGCAAGATGTTCATCAGCGTTTTGCCTGGCGAACAGGTCGAGGT
>DPKT01000305.1:2237-2550 GCA_003542385.1 Desulfomicrobium sp. | reverse complement strand
CAGGCCCTGCAGGCCGCCTTCATCAACTACGGTGCCGAGAAGAACGGCTTTCTGCAGGTCGACGAGGTCCACCCCGAATATTACCAGAGCGACGTGGCCACCCGCGGCAAGTACCCGCCCCTGCAGAAGGTCCTGAAGCCCGGCCAGGAAGTGCTGGTNNTTTTGCCTGGCGAACAGGTCGAGGTTGCCATCATGGAGGATGGCGTCGTCGTCGAGTACTACGTCGAGATGCTCCACCAGAGCAAAACCAAGGGCAACATATATAAAGGAAAGATTCACAACATCGATCAGGCCCTGCAGGCCGCCTTCATCA
>DPKT01000305.1:420-2168 GCA_003542385.1 Desulfomicrobium sp. | reverse complement strand
CGCCCCTGCAGAAGGTCCTGAAGCCAGGCCAGGAAGTGCTGGTGCAGGTCGTCAAGGAGCCCGTGGGCTCCAAGGGCGCGTTCCTGACCACCTACCTGTCCATTCCGGGCCGCTATTTCGTGCTCACGCCGGGCCGCGAGCAGCTGGGCATCTCCCGCAAGATCGAGGACGAGAAGGAGCGCGACCGCCTGAAGGAGGTCGTGGAGGAACTCAAGCTCGACGAGGGCCTGGGCGTCATCGTGCGCACGGTCAGCGAGGCCCAGAGCAAGAGCAGCCTGTCCAAGGACCTGCAGGTGTTGAAGCGCCTGTGGAAGGACATCCGCAAGAAGGGCATCGCCTCCGAGTCCCCGTCCCTGGTCTACGAGGAGAAGGACCTGGCCTTCCGCGCCATCCGCGACTACCTGACCCCGGACATCGCCGAGTGCTGGGTTGACGACGAGGAAACCGCCAGGCAGATCACGGAGTTTGCGACCCTCCTGTTCCCCCGCCGCAAGACGTTCATCAAGGTCCACACCGAGACCGAGCGCACCCTCTACGAGCGTTTCCGCATCGAGGCGCAGCTGCAGAAGATCTTCAGCCGCACGGTCAACCTGCCCAGCGGCGGGCAGCTCGTCATCGACCACACCGAGGCCCTGACGGCCATCGACATCAACTCCGGCAAGATCGGCGGCGAGAAGAATTTCAAGGAAATGGCCCTGCGCACCAACATCGAGGCCGCGCGTGAGATCCCCAACCAGCTCATGCTGCGCGACATCGGCGGTCAGATCGTGGTCGACTTCATCGAGATGAAGGACGGCAAGCACATCCGCGAGGTCGAGAAGGAGCTGCGCCAGGCCCTCAAGGTCGACCGGGCGCGCACGGACATCGGGCGCATCTCAAAGTTCGGCCTGCTCGAAATCGTGCGCCAGCGCCTGGGCACGTCGGCCCTGTCCGGAAGCCTGGAGCCCTGCCCGCACTGTTCCGGGGCCGGCACACGCCGCAATTTGGAATGGCGTTCCATGCAGGCCCTCAAGGACTTGTACCGCGAACTGCGCAAGGACAAGCTGACCGAGCCCTTCACCTACACCACCGACGCGGACCTGATGCACTACCTCGTCAACCGCAAGCGTGAAAAACTTCTGGAGTTCGAGCAGACATTCGAGCGCAAGATCTACATCATGCCCTCGGCAACGCCCAGCTGCGCATTCTGCTAGGTTCCTCGATGAAAATACTGGTTCACATGTGCTGTGGGCCGTGCGCCATCACGCCTGTCCGGGCCCTCCTCGAGGCCGGGATGGGCGTGACCGGCCTGTTCTACAACCCCAACATCCACCCCCTGCAGGAATACCTGCGCCGTCGCGAGGGGGTGGCCCAGGTGGCCGAACGCCTCGGCATTCCGGTCATCTTCAAGGACGACGAATACGACCCGCGGGCATATTTCCGGGCCGTGACCTTCCGTGAACCCAACCGCTGCGCCCCGTGCTACGCCCTGCGCCTGGAGCGGACCCTGTCCATCGCCCGGCGCGGAGGGTTCGACGCCTTCACGACCACGCTCCTCTACAGTAAGTTCCAGAAGCACGAGCAGATACGGACCATGGGGCAGGATCTGGCCCAGGGGACCGGCGTGGAGTTCCATTACGCGGATTTCAGGACGGGGTGGTCCGAAGGCATCGCCCTGTCGAAGGAGTGGGGGATCTACCGCCAGCAGTACTGCGGGTGCCTGTACAGCGAGTTCGAGCGGTACTCCTCCGAACTGCGCAAGCGCGCCT
>DPKT01000305.1:0-376 GCA_003542385.1 Desulfomicrobium sp. | reverse complement strand
GGTACTGCGCCTTCCACTCCGGGCCGTTCTCCGAGTCCGAGGCGGAGCGTTACGTGGGGCTCGTGCTGAACGAGCTGGACTGCCTGGGAAAGACCCTCGGGCGGCGTACGGTGGAGACGGTCTTCATCGGCGGAGGGACGCCCTCCCTGCTGACCCCGGCGCAGATCGNNGAAGGGGCGGCCTCGCGTTTCGACCTGGAAGCGGGAGCCGAGATCACCCTGGAGGCCAACCCCGAGTCGGCCTTGAAGACCGGCTTTCTGGCCGAGGTTCGGACCCTGGGCGTCAATCGCCTGAGCCTCGGCGTGCAGAGCCTGAGGGACGACCTGCTGGCCACGCTCGGCCGCTCCCATGGCGCCGCCCGGGCACGCCTGGCCTC
>DPKT01000195.1 GCA_003542385.1 Desulfomicrobium sp. | reverse complement strand
GTCACTTTTCGATGCTGTTTGACAGGAGGCGAAAACTTGACGATGACATGCGACATGCTCTTTCCGCTGAACGCGGTGAATTTGGGCTGCTCCCCCCCGGCCGACGATCCCGGCACCTCGCCTTGCATGACCCTGTCAGCCAGGAGAGGATACTCCGCGTCATCGACTGCGTCAGGTCTGCGGCGCACGCGAAGCAGCGCCTGCTCCCCCAACGTGAAGTTGCCGGGCAGATCGTCCCCATTGGATATCAGGTACCTTCCTATATGATTTGTCGTCCACCATTTTGGATCGTCCGGAAATTCCGGGAAACGACCGCTCATCTCCCTGGCGATCTGCCTTCCGAGAAATCCCTGGGGCCCCAGATCCTGCAGAAAATACGGCAGATCATCATACGACCCGTCACCCCGTTCACCCAAAAGCAGCGAAGGCATCCCCGGCGAGGGCTCGACATGGAACCCTCCTGTCACCAGGGGACGGATATGAGCGACGACCGCCGCGTCCCCGTGCGCATCGACCACGGCCACAGGCAGCCGGTCACCAGCGCCGAAGGCGTTTCGCGTCAGGACGTATCGCGGAGTCCTGCCGCTCCTGATTGCCACGACGCGATGCCCCAGTTTCCGCAGTTGCCTCGACACGGCAGCCTGCGACAACCCGGTCGCATCCTGGATCTCCCTGGACGTGGCCGGCCCGTGTTCAAGAAATTCCGTCAGCGACAGTGCCACAGTCTCACCTTCGACTCGGATTTAAATTAGAGTTGCCTAGAATTATGAATAGCAATTTGATAATTATATGATTATTAATCATATATATACAGTATAAATTGAATAAAATATTGACTAGATTTCTCTGTAAAATAAAACCTACCATGTTCCCTGTCAATCACGGCAAGAAACCCGGTCATAACCCTGTCACCTCGCGTCACATCGAAGCCCGGACGGCCTGCGCTCGACAGTGCGCCTGTGTGTGGGCTACCTGTAGGCTTTCAATGACCGGGAAAAGGTGCCCGTCCCCTCCAGGGGGAGCTGAACACGGACGGGACAACGAATGGGCCAGCCCGCGCCGCACTCGGAACACGGAATGGCCTCCGCACAGCCTTCACCCTCGCCCGCGCCACGACATGGCCGCGGTTCCTTCCCGGCAGACCTCCGCCCTGGCAGGCTTCATGCCCGACATCCAGGCCACGGGCGATCCGGAGAGCAGGAATGTTCGGTTTACAGACATCGACTGAGGCAACGAAGCGCACCCGATTCGATCTCACCTACTCCGTCCGCTGGAATCTGCTGCTGATCACCAGCGGCGCCATCCTCTACGCCTTCGCCATGAAAGCCGTAGCCCTGCCGCAGCACTTCATACCCGGCGGGTTCTTTGGCGTGGGTTCGATCATCTACTATACCACGGGCTGGCTTTCGCCGGGCATATTCTTCTTCCTGCTGAACCTGCCCGCCTTTGCCCTGGGCTGGACCAAGCTGAGCCCGCGCTTCGTTCTCTACAGCCTCTACGCCATGGTGGCGACGTCCGTCAGTTACGAACTGATCGACGCGACCCTGGACATCCGCGAACAACTCCACGCAGCCGTGGCCTGCGGCGTGCTCAACGGTCTCGGGGGCGGGATCATCCTACGCTCCCTGGGTTCGGGCGGCGGACTCGACATCATCGCGGTCTGGCTCTTCCAGAATTTCAACATCGGCGTCGGCAAGGTCTATTTCGCCTTCAACGCGGCCCTGTATCTCTTCTGCCTGGCCATCATGCCCATCGACCAGGTCATCGTCTCGCTGATCATGGTCTTCATTTCCTCGGTCATGGTCGAACACACGCTGTCCCTGTTCTCCCAGCGCAAGGTGGTGTTCATCGTTTCCGACCATTCCGAGGCCATCGCCCAGACCATCCTGGACTCCATGAAGCAGAGCGCCACGTTCCTGCGGGGCATGGGCGCCTTCACCAAGCGAGAGAAAAACGTCCTCATGACCGTGATCAACAACATCCAGCTCAAGAAGCTCGAACAAATCACCTTCACCCACGATCCCCACGCCCTGTTCATCGTCGAAAACACCTTCACCGTGCTGGGATCGAGCTTCTCCAAGCGCAAGATTTACTGAACCTGCCGGGCCGGCAGCCAGGGACCACCACATGCCGCGAGCCCTCCGACCGGTCGGCAGACGCCCTCCGGGCATGCGGCCACCCCGGCGCACCACGACAGGGTGCGGCGGAGCACCGGAAAAGGACGCTACGGAAGAACTCCCAACCCAAGCTCTTTTCGCGCCATCGTCGGGATTCCCCACGTGGACCGACCAGCCGGGACCAAGCGCTGCAATGGGAAGAATTGTCTACGGGAAAAGCGCCTTCGCCCTCACAGGCTCCAGGACAGCCATTTGCCGAACAGCCACCTGACCAGCGGCGTCAGCCGGCCTCTGTTGTACGCGTCGCCCGTCTGGCGGATGGCCTCGGCGCGGGTGGGATAGGGGTGGATGGTGTTTGCGATGCGGCCCAGGCCGATCCCATTGGTCATGGCCAGGGAGATTTCCCCGATCAGGTCGCCGGCGTTCTCGGCCACGACGGTCGCGCCGACGATCCTGTCCGTGCCCTTGCGCACGTGGATGCGCACGAAACCGTCGGTGCGGCCTTCGAGGATGGAGCGGTCGACGTGGGCCAACTCCCGGGTGAAGGTCTCGACGGCGATGCCCTTTTCCCGGGCCTGCGCCTCGGTCAGCCCAACACGGGCCAGCTCCGGCTCCGTGTAGGTGCACCAGGGGATGGTCAGGGCGCTGGCCCGGGCCCGACCCTTGAACAGGGCGTTGCGCAGGACGGTGCGGGCCATGAAGTCCGCGGCGTGGGTGAACTGGTAGGGCGAGCAGACGTCGCCGGCGGCGAAGATGTCGGGGTTGGTGGTGCGCAGGTGGTCATCCACCCGGACGCCCTTGTCCGAGTACTCCACTCCCGCCTCTTCCAGGCCCAGCCCCTCGACGTTGGGCCTTCGCCCGGCGGCCGCCAGCACCTCGTCCACGACCACGTCGCAGCCCTCGCCCGCGGACTGCAGCCTGATCCCACCGCCCTGGGCGGCCGAGGCCTTCAGGTTCTTGCCGCAGCCCAGAATCCTC
>DPKT01000141.1 GCA_003542385.1 Desulfomicrobium sp. | reverse complement strand
GGTGCGCCTGGCGGGCGCGTCGGCATCGGTCGATGACTTCCGCCCCGCATCGGCCTCCCCGGCGGCGTCTGCGGTGCGCTTCACGTCCGCATCGGCGTCGGCCGAAGATTTCCGCCCTGCATCGGCGTCACCGTCCGCAGTGCTCTTCGCGTCCGCATCGGCGTCACCCGAAGCTTTCTGCCCGGCATCGGGATCACCGTCCGCAGTGCGCTTCGCGTCCGCGTCGGCATCGGACGGAGATTTCCGTCCCGCGTCGGCATCACCGTCCGCAGTGCGCTTCGCGTCCGAATCGGCATCGGCCTTTTGCGCCGGGGCGTCGGGTTCCCCCGCCCCCTGCTCGCCGGAACCGGGTGCGGGCTTCGTATCCGTCCCGTCCACGCGCTTCTTCGCTTCGGCGTTGGCCTCGTCGAGAGCGTCGGCCCGTTTCCGGACCTGCTCGGCCGTGTCGTCGCTCCCGCCGCCCTTGCTCTTTTTGCTCTGCCCCGGCTCGTCGCCGAGCTGGTCCTTCCAGTTCTGATCGGCGCTGCTTTTGGACGTCTTTTCGACCGTGTCGGCCATGTTGCGCCGCGCCTCCTGCAGCCTCTCGCTGCGCTGCCGGGCCTTGTGCTCGGCCACCTCGAAATCGGCCTCGGCCTTGTTCGTGTATTCCTTGATCTTGCGCTCCTGCACCTCCTTGGATTCGCCCAGCCGGGTGACGCCCGCCTCGTTCAGGCTCTTGTAGTTGCGCAAATCGTCGGCCTGGCGGGTGACCGGGGACGTGTGCCCCACGGTCTCCGCGACCTTGCTGAGGCTCTTACCCAGGGTCTTCATGTCCTTGACCTCGCGGGCGTGCTGAAACTTCTGCTTGTTGTCCAGGGCATAACCCAGGGGGTCGGTCATGGCCTCGGGCCCCGTCACGCCCACGGCCTTCTTGCCGCCAGGGGTGACGAAGGCGTCGGAATCGGCCTGGCGCGCCTTCTGCCGTTCGGGCGTGGCCGGCTCCCAGATGGTCGCGTCATGCATCTTGCTGACGTATTTGCCCGTCTTCGGGTCGTAGGTGATGGTGTAGTCGCCGTTCTTGCGCCACTCGTCCACGAGCTGCCGGGCCGCCTCGTCGGTCTTGGCCGTGAGATCGAGGTCCGCGCGCACGTCCTTGGGCGGCTTGAGGTCCTTCTTCATTTTCCCGCTCTCGGAGGAAGCATCGGTCTTGGCAGAGGACTTCTCGGCCTTGGCGTCGGCCGCCGTGGCGCCCGAGCCGGAATTCTCGATGAGCCCGTCATATTTTTCCTGGATGCGCGTGAGCTCCTGCATGCGGGGGTCCAACTTGGTGTACTTTTCCCGCGTCTTCTGCATCTGCTGGAAATACTCCTGTTCGACCTTGCGGTAGGCCTCGCTGTCGACATTGACCGTACCGTCGGGGTTTCCGGCCGCCTTCCGGGCCATCTCGGAGTACTTGGCCTCGATGGCGTCGAGTTCCTTCTGCTGCAGGGAGCGCAGCGATTCGAGGTCATGGCTGTGCGCTGGTCCGGCCAGCCAGAAAACCAGGGCCGACGCGGCCAGGAGATACGTCAGGAACCGCACGCCTTGCGGGGCGATTTCCGGACCGTGGACGCGGGATCGGACGGATTTGTGCTGTCTCTGGATCATGTCAGTTCTCCTCCGGCAATGATTCCGCCACATGGTCGATGAACGCCTCCGCCTGGAAGTCCTCGTCGTCGACCAGCGTCCAGCGCTCGTCGGCCGTCATGCCCGACGGGGTGACCCAGCCTCCGACGACGCCTTTCAAAGCGAGGGAGGACGCACCGCTCTTGATCGCGGGGCACGTGGTCAGGGCCACATGGTATTCCCAGCCTTTCCCGGACCTCAGGCCCACGCCGCGGATCCGGGGACCGCCCGGCAGGCCGGCTTCGACCCAGCCGTCGCCGAAGCGGACCTCCAGCACGCCGTCCCAGTTGGCGTCCACCCAGCGCGCGTCGAGTCGGCGCGACCAGTTCAGGTAGATGGCGTTCTCGCCGCTCAGGGACAGGACGTACTTCCCCGCGTCGGGCCCTGTGTCGTGGCGGACGAAACTGGCCTGAACCTCGGTACCCTTGTCCATTTCCGGGGTTTTGGCCGACCGGAACACGGCCTCGACGCCGCTGGTGCGCGTCCGGTCGCAGGCGATGCGCACGGCGTAGGGCGTGCGCAGGATACGCTCGTTGAAGCTCAGCACGGGTTTGCTGGAGACCACGCCGACCTTGGGCCAGGAAAAGGTGTCGGCCGGCACCTCGGCCACAAGGGCCCCGCCTTCGAAACGGCCGTGCTTGGCGAACTCGGCCCCGCGGATGCCATAACCTTCCCAGGCCTCGCCGTCCCGGCCGTCGAACAGGGTTTCCACCTCCAGGGGCTCGACGCCCGGCGCCGGTTCCTCCGGGGGCAGCGGAACGCCGGTCACGCGGTCCATGACGATGCGCTTGAGGGCCATGCGCACGGGCGCTCCCGACTTCTCGGCCTGACTGAAGGCGTAGACCCGAAAACCCAGATTCGGCACGGCCCATTTCCAGGGGAAACGCTCGTCGGGCCCTCCAAGGCCCTGAGCCATGACCCCTTCGGGCGAGATGCGCAGGGTCACTCTGCCCGGGGCCTGCGGACCCGTCTCGACCTTCCATGCCCCCTCGCGCGAGTCCGGATCGATCAGCAGCATGCCCCTGCCGCCCGAGCCGTCCTCCTTGCGGTTCCACTGGGCCCAGACGTACGGCGTGCTCGGGTCGTTGTTCTTGAGATTGTACCGCGGGGACAGGGCCACGACGAAGCCCGTGGTGCGGTCCGGATCGAACTCGAAGGTCACGCCCGCCTCGGAGCCGGGGCCGAATCCGTCCAGCCACAGCACGGGACCCGGCGTATAGACGCCGACCTTGCCCCAACTGGAATTGGCAGGGACGTCCACCGCGACCTCACCGTCCTCCAGACTGGCATGCTTGCGGAAATCCCCGCCCTGCCCGGCCAGTGGAGTCAGCCAGCGGCCCAGCACGCCGTCTTCGAAAAGGATGGTCCGCCGAGCCCCGTCAAGGGGCGCGTCATGCGCAGCCTGCACGGCGAAAGGCTCCCGGCTGCGCTCGATCCGCTTCAGGGCCAGGCGTACGGGCTTGCCGCG
>DPKT01000197.1 GCA_003542385.1 Desulfomicrobium sp. | reverse complement strand
CGGGCATGCGGGTGGACGTGCAGGGGTCCGGGCAGGCGGTAACGCCGCGTGCGGCGGGTGTCGAGGGCGGCGCCGCGCTCCAGGAGGCCGCGGATCCAGATTGAGGCGGCGGCCTGGTCCGCGAGCAGGCTGTCCATTTCCCGCATCCGCCAGACGACGCCCCCGCGCCCATTCAGGCGCAGGTCCCCGTCAGCGTAGCGCCGCAGCAGGAAAAAAACGGCTGTGCCCTGCGGAGACAGGGCCACGAGGTCGACCAGGCCGGCGGAGAAGGGGGCGTCAACGGCCAGGACGCAGGAGTGGCGGAGAAAGAGGCGATCCAGAATGGCCTGCCGCCGGTCCGAATGACGGCAGGCGCGGCGGCGGACATGATCGTAATGTTCGGCCAGCTCGGTCAGGTTCCGGACGGACCTCGCATCCGTTTCGACGGACCTGAGGACGACCCGCGATCCGGGGTGGGTCAGCAGGAGATGCCCCGGTTCGATGCGGCATTGCGGCTCGCCGCCGCCCATCCCGATCACGGCGAGAACGTTCCCGCGAATGCGCACCTCCACAGCGGAGTCATCCACCCGCAGGACGGCTTCGCGGTCTTCGACGATCGCGTTCCACCAGCTCTTCTCATCGAGATGGAGCCGGTTCAGGCCTGCGCACAGCTCTCTCCATGCGGACCCGTACTGCGGGTCCGGGGACATCGAGGTCGGTTCGGACACGAAGAAAGTCTCCTCCGGCATAAGCGTTCTGGCGGGTAGCCGGCCATCCGGCCCAGGACATTGCGGGGGAACGCCCGGAGATATCTGCTTGCCGGCCCGAACGGGCGGGCTCAGTTCCCGGGGTGGCAATCCACGGCTTCCGGGCTGATCTCGGCCCGCACCATATCCCCGACGGCCAGCCCCGTGGCCCGGAAATCCGCAAGGGACATCTGCACGTCCAGAGGGCGGCCCAGGTTGACGCTCAGGGCCACCGTGTCTCCCTCCAGGCGAATCTTGGCCAGGGGTCCGCTGTTGACTCCTGGCGCATCGGCCCATAGCAGACGCACCCCTTCGGGGTCGATGGATATCCTGACCCGCCCCGGCTCACAACCGTTGACGGGCACTCGGAAATTCTCGGCGATCCGGCACACCCCCTGCCCGTCGGTCACGCCCATGATCCCGGCGTAGGAGTTGGCGCGGGAACGGTGCACCAGTTTCCCGTCCTCCAGGAAGATGACATGCGGACACAGGGCCCAGGCCTGGGAGCGGTTGTGGGTGCAGAGCACGATGGTCGTCTCGCCCCTGTCGCGCAACTCGGCCACGACCTGCTCGATGACGACCCGGTTCTGGGTGTCCACGCTGGCCGTGGGCTCGTCCAGCAGAAGCACCTTCGGGCTGTTGGCCAGGGCCCGGGCGATGGCCACGCGCTGGGTCTCGCCCCCGGACAGGCGCGGGGCATAGACCTCGGCCAGATGGGCCAGCCCGACCAGCTCCAGGGCTTCGTCCACCTTTTTGTCCCGCTCGGCCCGGGGCACCCCGCGTATGGCCAGGCCATAGCCCACGTTCTCCCGCACGCTGCGGCTGAACATGACCGGATGCTGCTCCACCAGCGCGACCTGGCGGCGCAGGGGGCGCAGGAAGGACTCCTTCCAGACCACCGGCTCGCCCAGAAAAAAGACATCCCCCTGATGGGGCGCATTCAGAAAGGACAGAATCCCGAGCAGGGTCGATTTCCCGGCGCCGTTGGGACCCTGCAGGGAATAGGCGAGCCCCTGGCCTATCTCAAGCCTGGGGAGGTCGAGCACGACCCGACCGTCGAAGACCATGCGCACGTCGCGGAGTTCGAAGAGGCTCATCGCTGCGTCCTCCCCTGCACGTACCCGAGCAGCACGTTGACCACCAGGCTGATGGCCAGGAGCACGATGCCAAGCCCCAGGGCCAGCACGAATTCGCCCTTGTCGTACTCCAGGGCCATGGCCGTGGTCATGGTCCGCGTGAAGCCCCGGGCGTTGCCGCCGAGCATCATGGAGATGCCGATCTCGGAAATGACGCGGCCGAAGGCGGCCACGATGGCGGCCATGATGCTGAAGCGCGCCTCGCGCAGGACCACCAGGGCAACCTGCCATGAGGAAGCGCCCAGGGTCAGTGCCGTGCGCCGGTAGCGGTCGTCGATGCGCCCCACGGCCGCGATGGTGAAGGCCACGATGATGGGCGTGATAAGAATGATCTGGCCGACGATCATGGCCTTCTGGGAGTAGAGCCACCCCAGGTGGCCGAGCACGCCGCGGCGGGACAGCAGCGAGTATACCAGCAGGCCGATGACCACCGTCGGCAGGGCCAGCATGGTGTTGAAGAAGGTGATGACCGCCTGCTTGCCCCTGAAGCTCGCGATGCCGATCAGAAAGCCGGCGGGCACGCCGATGACGCATGCCGCCAGGGTGGACCACAGGCTGACGTTGAGGGACACGCCGACGATGTGCAGCAGTTCCCTGTCGAAGCCGAACAGAAGTTGGAATGCAGCCCCAAGGCTATCCAGAAAAAACATGCTCTTCCCCTGAAACCCAGATCGCCGGGAAAAAAAGGCCCGCTCGAAGAGCGGGCCGCCATTCATCCGGACGCCTGGACACGGCGTCCGGTGCGCGAAATCGAGCCGCCCTCGGCCTACTTCGCGTCGGGGAAGAAGAGCTGCTTGTCAAGCAGCTTGAAGTCGCCGATGACCTTCTGCCCGCGCTCGGAGACCAGCCACTTGGCGAAGGTGTCCGCCAGGTCGAAGCGCACGTGGGGGTGCTTGGCAGGATTGACCGGGATGACGCCGTAGGGGTTGAAGAGCGTCTTGTCGCCTTCGCTGATGGGTTCGAGCTGCAGGCCCTCGGCGCGGCCGTACTTGTACTGGACGTAGGTTCCGCGGTCCGTGATGGTGTAGCCCTGCTTTTCCTCGGCAAAGGTCAGGGTCTTGCCCATGCCCTGGCCGATGGACATGTACGCCTTCATGCCTTCGGGGTGCACGGTCTTGAACTTCACTTCCTTGTCCTTGGCCTTGAAGACCGTGTCCTCTTCCTTCAGGGGCAGGCCCGTTGCCTTCCAGAGCTCCTGCTCCTTGGCGTGGGTGCCGCTGTCGTCGCCGCGGGAGACGAACACGGCCTCGGACTGGGCGATCTTCTTCATGGCGGCCGCCGCGTCAGGGCTCTTGGCGCCTGCCGGGTCGCCAGCCGGGCCGATCAGCAGGAAGTCGTTGTACATGACGTAGTAGCGCTTGGTGCCGTAGCCGTCGGCCACGAACTTCTCCTCGCGGGCGGGGTCGTGCACGAAAATGACGTCCACGTTGCCGTCGATGCCGTCCTTGATGGCCGCACCCGTTCCCTTGGCCACGACCTGGACGTCGATGCCCGTGTCCTTTTTGAACTCGGGCAGAAGCACCTCAAGGAGCCCCGAAGACTCGGTGCTGGTGGTAGTGGACATCTTCAGGACCTTGTCCTGGGCCATGGTCGTGACGGGCAGCAGCAACAAAGCGAATACCAAGAACAATTTCTTCATGCTTCCTCCGGATATGTAAAAATTGACACTCGAGAGCGAACATAGGTCAATTTTGACATAAGAACAAGCATGAAACGGGTCGGGACGTCACCTGAGAGTCGTTTCCACGGAAGGCTGGACGGAAGCCGACTTGGTGTCGGCCTTCTGCTGGCGGACATACGGCAGGGAAAAATCCGAAGAGGCCAGGGCAATGCCATCGCTGGCCCGCAGGACGCGCACGTTGACGTAAATTTGGCGCCCCACGACCGTGTACGTTCCGACCAGGACAGAATATGCGGCGGAGTCGGTATTGATTTCTGCAATGTCGCGGGACAGCGCAAGGACTCCGCCGGACGGATCCACGCGCAACTGATCCGAGCGCAGCTGGATTTCCGTCACGGAGTAGCCGTGCTGGCTGAGCCGCGAGGCGACCTGCTCCGACAGGAGCCTGCCGAGATCATTGGTGTTCTCCATGCTGGCCGAATCGACGAAGGACGCCGCGAGCATGGGATAGGACGCCGTCAGGCCGCCCGAAAGCTGCGAGTGCAGATGATCTCCTGCCTTGTAGGAAAAATCCAGCAGGCGCGGTTCCGCAGGGCCCGAGGCCTTGCCGACGAAGGCGGGCAACTGGATGCAGCCGCACAGCAACACGCTCACCAGAGCGATGAATATTCTGGACATGGTCAAACCCCCGGAGAAATATGCCGACTGATCGCTTCGAAGCATGCCTCGTGCCAAAGGCTTGCCGCACGGATTTAAGTTTTCTTCGGGGCAGCCGATAACCTGATCATGGAAAGAACCGCTTTCAAGGAACACGCCATGCGCCTGACCTCCCTTCTCGCCCTTCTGGCCTCGCTGTCCCTGGCCGCCTGCTCCCCGGCCGGCGTCAACAGCGCGCAGTCCGACCGCCTTGCCACGGCCCAGGCGCCCCTGGCCTCCGGCTACCCTTTGTCTTCCCAGCCGAAAATGCAGGCCATGGCCCACTGGGACAGCCTGGCGGCCACGGTCGCCCGCAACTGCGCCAAGGCGCTGGACCACTTCCATCCCGAAGGGGACCTCCGCGTCTACGTCGCTCCGGCGCCTGCCACCCCGTTCGGCAAATCCTACCGCGAAGCGCTGCTGACCCGCCTGGTGGACTACGGCGTGCCGATCTCCTTCACGCCGGACGGGGCCGCGGTTCTGGAGGTAGGCGTGGAAACGGTCACCCACCGCCGGACCCTCACGCGGAACCGTTCGGGCCGCCTCCGCATCGCGGACCCGGACTTCGTGCAGGCCAAGGACGAAAAAGGGCGTTACCCAGAGGTGCCCATGGTGTCCGAAGAGAGCGGCCTCTTCGACCCGCAGACGCCGCAGACGGAAATTCAGGTCACCTCAGCCCTCGTCCACAACGGCGGCTACCTGTACCGGGATTCAAGCATCTTCTACGTAGACGGCCACGACATGGCCCACTACAAGCTCGGCGCCCCGACCGGCGACGTCGAACTCAAACGCTATTCGCTGGTGAACAAATGACCCGCGCCATCCTGCTCATCTGCGCCCTGCTCTGCGCCGTCCCATCCCCCGGCGCGGCCGGTTGCGGGGCCTCGCGCATCGAGGAGCTCTGCACCTCTCTCGCCGACAGCCTGGCCGAGAACCTCCAGGTCCGCCTCGACCGATCCTCCGCCATCATGACCGCCCCCTTTGCGGACCTGAACGACCTCGGGTCGACATCCCCCCTGGGGCGCATTCTGGCCGAGGAAACCGGCAACGCCTTTGCGCGCCACGGGTACCGCGTGGCCGACACCCGCGCCTTCATGCCGACGCCCTACAGCCTCAAGGAGAACGGGGAGACGGCCCTGTCCGGAAGTCCCGATCAGGCCGGCTCGACCTCGGGGCTGCAGACCGTGCTGACCGGCACATACACCCTGGCCGACGGCGGGGTGCGGGTCAGCGCGCGCATCGTTCAGACCGCGGACCACGTCGTCCTGGCTTCGGCCTCGTGCCGCCTTCGCCTGACCGAGGAAGTCCGCCTCCTCATGGGGGCGGCACCGTCCGCCGTCAAGGCAAAGACCCCGCCCGTCCCGCTCCTCGACCTGAAGCACAGGTCCGACGCCAAGCGCGTCCAGCAGGGCCTGGCCAGTCAAGGCCTCTACAAGGGCAGGATCGACGGCGTATGGGGCAAAAGATCCAAGGCCGCACTGGCCCGTTTCCGCGCCTCCCTGGGCCTGCCGGCCACCGCCCAGTGGGACCGGGCCACCCAGGACGCCCTGCTGCCTCCGTCCTGACACGACAGCGCCCCGAAATCATACAAAAATACAATCGTCAGAAATTCACTTGACGAACAGATCATTCGCGCCTAATTGACCCTCGCTTCAAAACGACATTCACGAAATTTACCATATTTTTGAATACGAGGTTCATCATGCGCGAAATTACCGTCTTTCTGCACTCCCAGAAAATCAACCGCCCCGAACCGGTCATCTCCAAAGCCATCCTTCGGCTGGCAGCCGGGCTGCGCTTCGTCTTGAGCAGCCTGGGACAGGGGAACCGGACGGCCCTGCGCTGACTTCCGGTCCCGGCCCTCCCCGGAACCTGGCCGACAACGTCGAACGGCCGGGCTGCACAAGCAGCCCGGCCGTTTTCTTTGGCTGTGTTCGTAAAAATTGT
>DPKT01000117.1 GCA_003542385.1 Desulfomicrobium sp. | reverse complement strand
CTCGACATCCTGGCCCGCATGGGCGCCCGCGTGGAGTGGGACGGCGACGCCGTGACGGTCTTCCCGTCCCCCCTGCGCGGCGCGAGGATCGACATGAACGCCTGCCCGGACATCGTGCCCACGGTGGCGGCCATGGCCGCCTTCGCGACCGGCGAGACGGTCATTTCCGGCGCGGCGCACCTGGCACTCAAGGAATGCGACCGCATTGCGGGACCCGTCGCGGAACTGTCCAAGGCCGGAGCGGACATCGAAGCCAGGCCCGACGGCATGGTCATCCGCGGCACCGGAACTCTCCCGCAGCGTAGCGTCGACCTGTGCACCTACGGCGACCACCGCATGGCCATGAGCCTGTCCCTGCTGGAACTGGCCGGTATCGCCGTGCGCCTGGACAACCCCGGCTGCGTGGCCAAGTCCTTCCCCGGATTCTGGGATGTGTGGGCCAAGGTCCGCCTCGGCAACGGCATCGGAGCGCATCATGCTGCGTGACGCATCCTCCCCCGTGGTCGTCATCGGCGCCAAGGGTCAGATGGGCGCGCGTTTCGTGCGCGCCTTCCGCGACGCCGGGCACCCGGTCACGGAATTCGACCACCCGCTGGATGCGGATGCCCTGCCCCAGGCCGTGCGCATGGCCGGGCTGGTGCTCCTGTGCGTGCCCATCACGACCATGCGCGAGGTGGTCGCAGTCGTCGCCCCGCACCTGACGGAAGAAACCATCCTGGCCGACATCTGTTCCGTGAAGGTCCAGCCCCTGCACGAGATGCTCGAAGCCACCGCCACACCCGTCGTCGGCACGCACCCGCTTTTCGGCCCCCAGACACTTGACGCGGAGCTGCGAATTGCCGTAACTCCAGGTCGTGGTCAGGAAGCGACCGATAATCTATCAGACTGCCTCCGCAACCTGGGGTTCGCCCCCTTCACCACGACGGCCGATGAGCATGACCGTGCCATGGCCTACATCCAAGGACTGAACTTCGTGACAACCGTCGCCTACCTTTGCGCCTCCCCCCTGGAAACCGGAATCGAGCGGTTCTTCACGCCCTCGTTCGGTCGGCGCGTCGAGGCGGCCACGAAGATGATCACCGAGGACGCATCCCTCTTCTCCACCATGTTCGAAGCAAACCCCCACAGCCTCGAGGCCGTACGCATGTTCCGTTCGTACCTGAACGTCGCCGCCGGCGGCGATCTGGAACTGCTGAGCCAGAAGGCGCTTTGGTGGTGGCGCAAGCAGCATGACGCAGGGGGACCCGCTTCCTGACGGCATGCAGTGCCGTCGGTAAAGGTACAAAAGGCTTGAAAGGCCGGATCCTCCTGCAGGATCCGGCCTTTTTTTTATCCGAAAAATGCAACGATCGACGATGGAGACACCATGATCACCCTACCGCAACAGGGAACCTGGCTCCCGGCGGACACCCAGACGCCCATCTCCCTGTACCTCACGCTGGTGCGGGAGAAGCAGGGCTTCCTGCTGGAGAGCACCGAGGTCGACGGCCGCCTGGGCCGCTACAGCCTCATCGGCTGGGACTACCGGATGATCCTGTCCTGCGTGGACGGCAGGCTCGACGTGCAGAGCTACGACCCTCGCCTGCATCCATTGAAGGAATTCAGCGGCCGGGAATACGTGCAGGGCCTGCGCGACTGCCTGAACGCCCTGACCGTCACGGGCCCCGAGAACCTGGGCACGCTCCCTGCCGTGACCAGGAGCGTGTGCGGCTACATGGCCTACAACATGGCCGGGATCTTCGAACCGGCCCTGGCCGACCGGCTGCGTCCCGAGGAAGGTCGGTCCATCATGGTCCTGCCGGGCAAGGTCATCCTCTTCGACCACCTGCACCACCGCTGCTGCTACCTGACGCTCGACTCGACGACCAACCTGAACGGTTGCCAGCGCCCGAGCACCCCGGCCCCGCCCGTGGTCGGCGCCATCTCGACCACGCCGGGACATGACGAATTCCTGCGCCGCGTGCGCAGGGCCAAGGAGCTCATCACCGAGGGCGAGGCCATCCAGATCGTGCTCTCGACACGCTTCTCGGCCCCCTTCACGGGCTCGCCCTTCGAGCTGTACCGCAGGCTGCGCCAGATCAACCCCTCGCCCTACACCTTCTTCATGTCCTTCGGGGACCTGACGATCATGGGCTCCTCGCCGGAACTCCTCATCCGCTGCGAGGACGGTCTTCTCCAGCTGCGCCCGATAGCGGGAACCCGCGTGCGCGGCGCCACCGAGGCCGAGGACCAGGAACTGGCCGAAGACCTGCTGGCCGACGAGAAGGAGCGGGCCGAGCACGTCATGCTCGTGGACTTGGGCCGAAACGACCTCGGCCGCATCGCCGCGCCCGGCACCGTGCACGTCGACAGGTACATGCAGGTCGAACGCTTCTCCCACGTCATGCACCTGACCTCCTACCTCTCGGCCCGGCTGGCCGAAGGGCTCGACGCCATCGACGTGCTGATGGCCGGCTTCCCGGCCGGCACGGTCTCGGGCGCGCCCAAGATCAGGGCCATGCAGATCATCGCCGACGAGGAGAAGCTCGACCGCGGCCCCTACGCCGGCGGCATCGGCTGGGTCGGCCTCGACCAGGGGCAGGTCAACCTCGACACGGGCATCACCATCCGTTCCCTGTGGGTCGAGAACGGCCAGATCCACTGGCAGGCGGGCGCGGGGCTGGTCTTCGACTCGGACCCCGAAAAGGAATGGCAGGAGTGCCACAACAAGGCCAGGGCAATTTTAAAGGCCATCACCAGCACCGGAGGCGGCGATGATTTTACTGATAGACAACTTTGACTCGTTTACTTTCAACCTGGTTCAGGTTTTCCAGTCTTTGGGCGCAAACCCCTTGGTGCTGCGTAACAACGAGCCGGAAATCCTTGACCTGGCTTTGAACCCGGACCTGCGGGGCGCGATCATCTCCCCCGGCCCGAGCCACCCCCGCAACACGGGTCTGTGCCTGCGGTTTCTGGACCTGGTGCCCCGAACCACGCCGATCCTCGGCGTGTGCCTCGGCCACCAGACCCTCTCGCACCACAGCGGCGTGACCGTGGGGCAGGCCCGGCGCATCATGCACGGCAAGACCTCGGATATCCGTCACGGCGGGACCGGGCTCTTCGCCGGCCTGCCGAACCCCATGCAGGTCGGCCGCTACCATTCCCTGGCCGTGCACGAGGACGGCCGAACGAACCTCCCCTTCGACATCACCGCCCGCACGGAAAACGGCGAAGTCATGGCCCTGGCCTTCCGGGACCGGCCATGGGTCGGCGTGCAGTTCCACCCCGAATCCGTGCTCACGCCGGACGGCCCGAAGCTTCTCAAAAACTTCCTGAACATGTGCGACGCCAAGGAGTAAGCCATGAACACCATAAGCCACATCCTCGAACACCTGACCACGGGCGCCGATCTCTCGACCCCCCAGGCCAGGGAGGCCTTCGACCTCCTGCTGACCGGCGAAGTCTCCCCGGTTCAGGCCGGCGCCTTCCTCATGGGCCTGCGCGCCAAGGGCGAGACGGCCGCCGAGCTCTCGGCCGCCGTGGACGCGGCCCTCGGTCAGGCCAAGCTCATCCCCGGCCTGACC
>DPKT01000209.1 GCA_003542385.1 Desulfomicrobium sp. | reverse complement strand
TTGGTGATGATTTTGCCCATTTGCGGGACTGTATGCAAAAGGCGACGGGTGTTCAAGGACAGCGTGCCCGAGCTTGAAGCCGTCGTCCTGCCTGAAAAGAAAGAGAAATTTTTATTCCGGCTTTTTGTGAATTTTCCTAAAGTTCTCGCGGCGGCAACCGATAGGGAGAAGTAAGAGGTATAGCCCGTGACAGTGAATCCCTTCCTCGTCAAAAACGTGGTGCGGACCTACGACCAGCACCAGGACACAGGCCGACGCATCGCCAGGTTCAAGAAGTACATGGACCGCGCCGGACAGGGGGATTCCGTATCCATTTCCAAGGAGGCCAAGCGCCGCCAGCTCGTGGAGAAGGTCGCGCGGGAGATCGTGGACAACCTCATCGGCTCGGACAGCACCAACCCCGTGGTCCGGGACATCAAGCAGCAGCTCATGAGCGAATTCGGCGGGGACATGGTCTTCAGGTACCCTTCGGACGGAAGCGGGCTGCAGGTTCTGAAGAAGACGGAACAAGGCGTCAGCGAATTGACCAACGGCCAGAAGGATGCTTTCATGCGCCGTCTGTGGGAGATCGCCCTGAGCAGGGTCAACGAGACGATGCTCTGATATTTTTCATGCACGGGCGGGAAACCGCCGATGCGGCCGGCACTGCCGGCGCAGCCGGGACACCCGGAGGGAGCGGAACATGACCATCAACAACATCACCACCAAGGTCAGCGGGTACGAATCACACCGCCTGGAGCAGCTGGAGCAGAAGAACCAGGAGGCCCAGAAGGCGGCCGCAAACCAGGAAGGGGCCAACGACCGCATCTCCATCTCCGAGGAGGGGCGCCTCAAGGCCGCGGCCTTCAAGGCGGCGCAGGAAAGCGACGGGGTGCGTGCCGACAAGGTCGCGGACCTGAAGGCCAGGATCGAGGCCGGCGAGTACAAGCCCGAAGGCAAGGACATCGCGGCAGGCCTCGTACGGCAGGAGCTCGACGTCTGGGGATAGGCCCGCGTCGTCAGAGGTCATGAAAAAGCCCGACCGGTCCGCCGGTCGGGCTTTTCTTATGAGTTGGCCAGTCGCCTGTCCCCTCCGCCCAGATCCCGCAGCAGCACGCGCGAGGGGTAGGGAAGGTCCGTCTGCGGGGACTGCAGGCCCAGGCGTTCCTGGACGTTGACGCAGATGGGCCCCGTCAGGTTGAGGGTGCAGCCTTCGGGGTCGCCCTTGGGCACCGTGACGCTGACCAGGATGAACAGGTCGCTCACGCTCCGGATGCGGAGGATGCGCTCCTCCACCGAGGCCAGGCGAATCTCGTAGCCGGGCAGGAAGGAGAAGGGGTCGGCCAGCATCATGCCCATGCCAGGCATTTCCATGCTCTGCAGGAAATGGAACGGCGAGCCGGGCTTGAACTCGACCAGGGCGAACTCCCGCAGGGACTCGAAGCCGATGAGGCCCCGCGGAAAACGGATGGTCTTGTCCAGGGACACCGCCATGGGCCCGATGCGGGTGTTTATCGTCTGTCTGTGCTTGTCCATAGTGTTGCCGCCATCATCAGGTCGTGGTTGTCGAGTTCAAGGGCCGAGGCGTTCTGGTTTTGCACCTTCTGGTACAGTTCCTCACGGTACACGGGCATGTGCTCGGGCACGTCGAGGCCGATCTTGATCTGCTGCCCCTTGATGCTCAGGATCGTGATCTTAATGTCGTCGCCCAGATGCACGCTTTCACCGGGCCGACGCGAAAGTATGAGCATAAATCCTTCCTAGAGGTAGTTGACCAGGCTCATCTTCATGATCATGGACGATGATTTGAGAACCGTCTCGTAGGACAGCTGCTGATTGGCCAGCTCCGTCAGAAGCGTGGCCAAATCGACATCCTCGATGTTGCTCATGCGTTCTGTCTCGTTGAGCTTGAGCCCCGAGAGCACCGTGTCGGCGACCTCGAGCCTGTTCTCCCGGGCGCCCACGGAAGCCAGCTGGGTGGTGAAATGCTCCTGGGAGGTCTTGAGGCTGTTCAGCGCCTCGGCGCAGCCCTGCTGGTCGTTGTTCTCCAGGGCCGCCACGAGCCTGCCCACGGCGACGAAGATGTTCTTCTCCCCGGCCAAGTCGCCGAAGGCGGGCTGGGTGCCGTGCTCGTAGTAGCCGCCGAAGACCTCGGAGCCGATGTTGTTGAGCTGCACGTACTGGCCCGCCGAAATCTCGACCTCGTGGGCCGCGGTCTGGGGGTGGATGACGAATTGGTCCCCCGCCTCCAGATTGAACACGCCGTCTCTCGCTGAAAGCACAAGCTTGCCGCCCGGCACCAGAAGCTCCACCGGCCCGGCTGCCGAGTAGGGCGAATCGCGCTCTTCCGACCAGCTCGTCCCGCCGTCGGTGCTGTGGAGGTAGGTCACCTTTTCGGGTTCGGTGCCGGTCGCGGGAACTATGCCCGTAACGCGCACCATCACATCGCCGTCGAAAAGACCGCGACCTTCGGCATTAAGCGCCGAGCCCATCTGGATCACACCCGTGGAGCCGGACTTCACATCGAATTTTACTCCGACGAGGTTTGCTCCTGACAAGCGCACAGTTCCGTAAGGCGTTTCGACTATACAGGGTGAAGATGCTGGTATCAACGTAACCAAAGGATCACCCGCCCCATTGCCGAGGGGAGTCGCGGTGATCAACAAATTTGCCCCATTCTCAGGATCAACTGCCACCTCCACCCTTACATCCCGTTCGAATCCACCAAGCGGCTCGGCCAAAACGTCAAGGTCGGCATCTGTATACTTCACCGCGGACTGGGACTCGTGATCTCCCTTGTACACGGCCGTGGGCGCGACGGTCAGCCAGGACCCGGTTGCCCTGTCGGTGTTGGTCTCGGGCGAAAGGTCGAGGACCTTGCCCTTGGGCAGCGTGAGGCTGACGCCGCCCATGTCCAGGGCGCCGTCCGTCCCCACCGAGCCAGAGGTCCAGGTCTTGCCGCCGTCGCTGGAATAGCGGCAGAGAATGGAAATGGCCGGGTCGCCCACCGTAGCCGTGTCGCCCTCGTTGCCGATGAACTGCACGACGATGCTGCGGCTTGCGGCGCCCGTGGCCAGCCCCAGGCTCTTGCCGTCCTCGTCGTAGACCATGAGCCCTTCCTCGAAGGCGTTCTGCTCGAACTTCTGACCACCGAAAATGGACTTGCCCTCGTAACGGGTGTTGCCCAAGTTGACGAGTTGGCTGAAGAGCTGACGGACCTCGTAGGCCGTGGCTTCGCGGTCCGAGGCCGTCATGGTGCCCGTGGCCCCCTGCTCGGCCAGGCCCTTGAGCTTGGTCAGGATGGCGCTGGTCTGGAGCATCGACTCGTCGGCCAGGTTCAGCCAGCCCGTGGCCGTGTCGATGTTGGAGCGATACTGGTTGATGGCCGACAGGGAGCTGCGGTAGTCGAGGACCCTGGCCGTGCCCACGGGGTCGTCGGAGGGCTTGTTGATGCGCTTCTGGCTGGAGGCCTGCATGTTCAGTTCCATGAGACGGGACTGGGTGTTCTGCAGGTTGTAGAGAAAACTGCTGTACTGGTTGCGAAGGGATACGCGCATTGCCGGCCTCCTACTGCTTGAGCCCGAGCAGAACCTGCAGCATGGATTCCGCCGTGGTGATCAGCTTCGCGGCCGCCGTGTAGGCGTGCTGGAACTTGATCAGGTTGGTCATTTCCTCGTCCAGGTTCACGCCCGAAACGGCCTCCTGGCGGGACAGGAGGTCCGTGGCCAGAGCCTCATTGTACTCGTAGTTGAATTTGGCGCTCTGGGTGTCGGAGCCGGCCTTGGCCACGATGGTGGAGTAATATTCCCCCAGGGTCTGCCGCGTGGTGCCGTCGGCCTGGGTGCGCGTGGGCACGGAGGCCGACTGCAGGGCGGCGATGGCCTTGGCCGTGGTGTTGTCGCCCTCGTTCATCTCGCCGGCGCCGTTGACGTGGCCGGTGTTGATGTAGGCGATGTTGCCTCGGACGGTGGAGTTGATGGCCAGACTGCCCGCGTTTGCGCCCTCGAAAAACGTGTTGATCCCCAAGGCGGCCAGAAGCCCCGTGGAGTCCGAACCGAAGGCAAACTCGTAGCCGTCGGCGGCCGTGACCTGCAAATGACCATCGATGCTGGAGGCCGAAATCAACAAATCCCCGTCACTGTTTGTGAAGGTCCTTTCCACTGCGGCCACAACGTCTTCAAGCATGTGCCGAGTCGGGTCAAAATTCTGGACGCCCGCGGCGGCATCAAAATCAAGAGGATTGGATTCGACTATCCTGCCCGTCGCAGTGTCGTAGAGGCTGATGACGAGATTCCCGGCCGCGAGCTTGTCGCCGAACACAAGCCCGGCTGCGCCCCCCAGCGCGCTGTCCGCGTCCCCGACCCCGAAGGTGCCGATCACATTCTCGAACCGCTCAAGCCCCGTGCCCTGGGAATGAATCCGGTTCACCTCCCAGGACAGGCTCTCGGCGAAGGCGTCGAGCTTTTCCAGGTACCCGCCGATGCTCGCATCGCGGAACTGGAAATACCCGGCCAGGGTGCCCCCCGTGAGCCGGCGCTCGTTGTCCAGCCCGTTGCTCTGGACCTGCGGCGTGATGTTCACCTTGGACGAAGAGGTCTGGTACCAGAACAGCGACTTGTTGGGGAGCACCTGAAACGTGTCGCCCACCTGGAGGACGGACCCTGTGCCCAGCTTGAATTTCAGGATTCCTCGGCCGTCGGGCATGAGAACGCCGTCCTCGCTCGCGGTGACATCCTTCGCGAGAAGGGTCTTCCCGCCGTCGATGTAGACGTCGTACTTTATCGTCGACCCAGAAACATCCGAAATCTTCAACGTATATTCCGTCGCGCTCTCGCCGTTGAAGGCGACCGCGCCGTTGAAGGTCGAGCCCGATTGCAGGTTCGCAATGGTCTGCGGTGGCTCGAAGGCCAGTCGAAAGGCGTTGGGCCCGTCCACCAGGGTGTGTCCGGCCGTGGTGGTGATGGTCAGGTTGCCCAGGCCGTTGTCGATGACGTTGATGTCCATCTTCTCGGCCAGCTGCCGGATGAGCTGCGTGCGCTCGTCGCGCAAGCCGTTGGCGTTGTTCTTGCCCGTCTCCTCGGTCACGGTGATCTGCTTGTTGAGTTCGGCGATGCCGGTCAGGAGCTTGTTGATCTCGGCGACTTCGGCGGAGATGACGTCGTCGGCCCCGTCCTGCAGGCGTTGCAGGTCGCCCTGCACGGACTGCACGGCGCTGACCAGGTTGGCGGCGTGGCCCAGCAGCGCCGACCTGGCGCTCGTGTCCTCGGGGTTGGCCGCGAGTGTCTGCCAGTCGGCCCAGAACGCAGCCAGGGCGGAATTGACCCCGTCGGTGCTCGACTCGTTCAGGACCATCTCAACGTTCTTCAGATTCTCGTAGAGGGTCTGCCAGCGCGCTTGATCCGAACTCTTGTCCAGGTACTGCGCCTCGATGAACTCGTCGAAATAGCGGATGACCTCGACGGCGTTGACGCCCGTGCCGAGTTGGCCCGGGGCGTAATTGATGTAGTTGCCGTCCTCCAGACGCACGGCCTGGCGGCTGTAGCCCGGGGTGTTGGCGTTTGAAATGTTGTTGCCGACGACCTCGATAGCCGCCTGGTTGGCGAACAGGGACTTCTTCCCTATTTCGAGCATGGAGCCTATGCCGGGCATCTAGAACCTCCCGCGCACCAGGGTGGCCGTGGCCGTGCGGTCGCGCCAGGTTCCCTTGGCGGTGTAGGTGTTGCGCTCCTTCGGGGCGACCTGGTTCTGGAAATGGCTCAGCAGCGACCCGCTCTGCTTCCACAGGGCCATGGCCAGGTCGGCGTTGACCGTGGCCTGGCGGGCGCTCTCCTGCTCGCCGGCGATGATCTTGGCGCGCCACGTCTCGAAAATCCGCCGCTCGACCTCGCCGAGCCCCTCCAGAAAGGGCCCCAGCTTCGCGAATCCCGCCCGCTGCAGGGCATCGGCAAGAGACTCGCGCTCGCGGACCAGCTGCCGGATCAGCTCCTGTATGGACATCTCCAGCCCCGCCACCGCGTCGGGCTGACCCGCGCGCAGGAGCGCATGCTCTTCCCGCAGGAGCTGACAGAGAAGCTCCGTGCCCATGGCCTGACGAACGAGACTGCCGAGTGTGATCTGTCGCATGGTGTACTTCCTTCGAAAATTCGGGCTTTGCTTCGGGAAGGGCAGGAAAGACCTGCCCGCCGCAAGGGACCTCTTCCACGACCGTGCAAATTTCCGACCACCGGGACGGCGCGTGCAGTCAGGGAAGCGTCACGGCCGGTTTCCGGCCGGACGGGACGGTGCCGCGCCCCATCCTTCCCGGCAAGAATTTCCGGCTCCGTCAGTCGCCGTTCTCCAGGTCCATGCGCACCACGCGCAGGGCTTCCTCGAGGTCCGAGGACGCCCTGGCCACGGTGGGCTCCGCAGGTGCCGGACCGTTCGCCTTCTCGATGCTCCGGGCCAGCTGTTCGGCCTGGCGCTGGGCGGTCATGGCGGCCAGGGTCCCGGCAGGGACCTCCTGCACGCGGGCCTCGGCCTGGAGCTTCGAGATGGCCTTGCGGTCCAGGGGCTTCAGGGGTTTGGCGGAGTCCGTGTCGCGGCTGGCGTTGACGAGGCGCTGAGAGAGGTTCTCGTACAGCAGGTCCGAGAGGCCGATGCCTCCGCTGCGGGACATCTTGACCGAGAGTTCCTGGTCGAACATGGACAGGTAGCTCTCCTCCTCCTTGGAGTGGAGCATGCCGTCCTTGGGCACCGAGGAGCGCATCTGCTTCCAGATCTGCCCGATGAACACGGCCTCGAAGTCCTGGCAGGCCTTGCGGAGCTTGGCCTCGTCCTGGCCCTTGTCGCCGGGTTCGAGGCGGGAGCGCAGCTCGCGCAGGCGGTTCTGCAGGCTCTGACCGCCTTCCTGGGCAGGCAGGGCCGTGGGTGTGAGGAATTCGCTCATGTCGCCTCCCGGGTTAGAGGACCTCGAGGTCGGCGTGCAGCGATCCGGCCGACTTCATGGTTCTCAGGATGGAAATGAGGTCGCGGGGCGTGGCACCGATGGCGTTGAGCCCGTCGACGAGTTCCTGGATGGACGCCCCGTCCATGAGGATGAGACGGCGCTGCTCCTCCCGCACGCCGAGCTGCGTCGACGGCGTGACCACGGTGCGCCCCTCGGCGAAGGCCCCCGGCTGGGAAACCTGCGGCTGTTCGGACACGATGACGTTCAAATTGCCGTGGGACACGGCCACCTTCGACAAGGTGACGTTGGCCCCGAGGACCACGGTGCCGGTCTTCTCGTCGACCACGACCTTGGCCCGGGTGTCGGGGCGGACCTCCAGATTTTCCAGGGACGCCATGAGGCCCACGATGTTGCCCTGGTACTTGGGCGGGACCTGCAGGCGGACCGTGGACGCGTCCTGCGCCGCGGCGTACTGCCCGCCCATGGCGCGGTTCAGGGTGTCCGTGACCTGCTTGGCCGTGGAGAAATCCTCCACGCCGAGCTGGATGGCCACCTCGTCCTGCTCGTTGAACGAGAAGGGCACGCTGCGCTCCACCACCGCGCCGCCGGGGATGCGTCCCACGGTGGTGATGTTCTTGGTGGCCGAGGCCGCCTCGCCTGTGGCGGAAAACCCGCCCACGGCCAGGGGGCCCTGGCACAGGGCGTAGACGTTGCCGTCGACGCCCTTGAGGGGGGTCAGCAGGAGCACGCCGCCCAGCAGCGACGCCGCGTCGCCCACGGAGGAAACCGTGGCGTCGAGGCGCGACCCGGGCCGGGACGAGGACGGCATCTTGACCGTGACCATGACGGCGGCAACGTTCTTGGGCTTGAG
>DPKT01000223.1:6351-6934 GCA_003542385.1 Desulfomicrobium sp. | reverse complement strand
GGCGGTTCTTCGGCTCCGACGTCTATCTCAGGCTGCGGCCAAAGGAGTAGTCATGTTCACAGGCATCATCCAGGGCCTCGGCCGGGTGGCGGCCTTGGACCGCAGCGGGAGCGAGACGCGCCTGACCCTGCGGCCCGAGTTCGCCCTGCCGGATTACGTCGCCGGCGAGTCCATCGCCGTGAACGGGATCTGCCTCACGGTTGAGACCTTCGGGGCCGGCTGGTTCACGGCCTACGCCTCGGCCGAGACCCTGTCGGTGACCAATCTCGGATCCCTGCGCCCGTCCTCGGCCGTCAACCTCGAACGGGCCCTGGCCCTGGGCGACCGCCTCGGCGGGCACATCGTCTCGGGACACGTCGACTGCCTGGCCGAGGTCCTCTCCATCCGGCCGGCCGGCCAGTCCCGCATCTACCGCCTGGGCTTCCCGCCCGAATTCGCGGCCCAGGTCATCCCCAAGGGCTCGGTGGCCCTGGACGGGATCAGCCTGACAGTCAACGATTGCGGTCGGGATTATTTGGAAGTAAACATCATCCCGGCCACGCAGCGGGAGACGACCATCGCCTCCTGGGCCCCGGGACAGCGG
>DPKT01000223.1:0-6304 GCA_003542385.1 Desulfomicrobium sp. | reverse complement strand
TGGAAAGAAGGCGGCGCGCCTTCGAAACCGTCGGCCATCACCCCGGATTTCTTGAAAGAACACGGATTCTAGTCCCGGACCCGTCCGGACTGCCACACACACGAGGAAACCATGCACAAATGCTCGGCCGAAGAGGCCATCAAGGAAATAAAGGCCGGAAAGATGATCATCCTGGTCGACGACGAGGACCGCGAAAACGAGGGCGACCTGACCATCGCCGCCGAAATGGTCACCCCCGAGTCCATCAATTTCATGGCCAAGTTCGGCCGCGGCCTCATCTGCCTGGCCATGGAGCCGGCCCTGGTGGACAAGCTGGAGCTGCCCCTCATGGCCCGGCGCAACACGTCCAAGTTCGGCACCAACTTCACCGTGTCCATCGAGGCCAAGCATGGCGTGACCACCGGCATCTCGGCCCACGACCGGGCCCTGACCATCCAGACCGCCGTGGCCGACGAGTCCACTCCCGAGGACCTGTCCACCCCCGGCCACATCTTCCCCCTGCGCGCCAAGCCGGGCGGGGTTCTGGTCAGGGCCGGCCAGACCGAGGGCTCCGTCGACCTGGCCCGCCTGGCGGGCCTCAAGGGCGCGGCCGTCATCTGCGAGATCATGAACGACGACGGCACCATGTCGCGCATGCCCGACCTCCGGAAGTTCGCGGAAGAGCACGACATGAAGATCGCGACCATCGCCGACCTCATCGCCTACCGCTCCCGCAAGGACTCCCTGGTCCGCCGCGTGGCCGAGGCGCGCATGCCCACCTGCTACGGCGAGTTCACCATCGTGGCCTACGAGAACGACATCGACAGCCACACCCACATCGCCCTGGTCAAGGGCGAGATCAACGAGGAGACCCCGGTGCTGGTGCGCGTGCACAGCGAGTGCCTGACGGGCGACGTCTTCGGGTCCATGCGCTGCGACTGCGGCAGCCAGCTGCAGCGGGCCATGGAGATGGTCAACGACGAGGGCGCGGGCGTAATCCTCTACATGCGCCAGGAAGGCCGCGGCATTGGCCTGGGGAACAAGATCAAGGCCTACCACCTGCAGGACGAGGGCCGCGACACCGTGGAAGCCAACCTGGAACTGGGCTTTGCCCCGGACCTGCGAGACTACGGCCTGGGCGCCCAGATCCTCGTGGACCTCGGCGTGAAGCGCATGCGCCTCATGACCAACAACCCCAAGAAGATCATCGGGCTCGAAGGCTACGGCCTGAAGGTCGAGGAACGGGTGCCCATCGAGATCCCGGCCTGCGACGACAACAAGTGCTACCTGCACACCAAGTACGCCAAACTCGGCCACCTGCTGCACCTCGACGCCGGCAAAAAATAATTTCGCACAAGGAGACGCCATGCTGCACATCAAGACCATCGAGGGCCAGCTTCAGGCCCAGGATCTCAAGATCACGATCATCGCCAGCCGCTTCAACGACTTCATCGTGGACCGCCTCATCGGCGGCGCCGTCGACTACCTGGTCCGCCACGGCGCGGCCCGCGAGGACCTGACCATCATCCGCGTCCCCGGCGCCTTCGAGATGCCGCTCGTGGCCCAGAAGGTGGCCAGGAGCGGCAAGGCCGACGCCATCGTCTGCGTGGGCGCGGTCATCCGCGGCGCGACCCCGCACTTCGACTTCGTCTGCAACGAGGCCACCAAGGGCATCGCCCACGTGTCCATGGAGACAGGCGTGCCCATCGGCTTCGGCCTGCTGACCACGGACACCCTGGAGCAGTCCATCGAGCGCGCCGGCAGCAAGGGCGGCAACAAGGGCGTCGAAGCCGCGGCCGCGGCCCTGGAAACCCTGCGCGTGCTGCAGCAGCTCTAGAGAGGCCGGGGATTCACGTGACGCACAACAGACGGCATCAACGCCGCTTCGCCTTTCAGGTCATCTATTCGCTGAACTTCGCCGCGGCCATGAGCAAGGAGCAGCTCGTCCGCTCCTTCGAGAACTTCTGGGCCGAGGAGGAGTTCGACATCGAGCGCGAGGACTCCTACGCCTGGACCCTGGTGCAGGGGGTTTTCGACAACCGCGCGGCCATCGACGAGATCATCACCCGGCATTCCCAGCACTGGAAGCTGAACCGCATCGCCAAGGTCGAGCTGACCATCCTGCGGCTCTCGCTCTTCGAGATGCTCTTCACCCCCGACATCCCCTTCAAGGTGGCCATGAACGAGGCCATCGAGCTGGCCAAGGACTTCGGGGACGACAACTCCAAGACCTTCGTCAACGGCGTCCTGGACGCCGCGGCCAAGGACGCCGAGCGGGACAAAGAATAATACAGTCCGGACACACGACATCCTGAGGACAGCATGAGGCACTACGATTTCAAGGACATCGAGGAAAAATGGCAGAAGGCCTGGGAGGACCAGGCCTGTTTCCGGACCAGCGAGACCCGCGACGGCAGGAAGTACTACGTCCTGGAGATGTTCCCCTACCCTTCGGGGCGCATCCACATGGGGCATGTGCGCAACTACTCCATCGGCGACGTGGTGGCGCGCTACAAGCGCATGCAGGGCTTCGACGTGTTCCACCCCATGGGCTGGGACGCCTTCGGCCTGCCCGCCGAGAACGCGGCCATCAAGAACAACACGCACCCGGCCAAGTGGACCTACGAAAACATCGCCTACATGCGCTCCCAGCTGAAACGCCTGGGTTATTCCTATGATTGGGAACGTGAAATCGCCACCTGCCACCCGAAGTACTACCGCTTCGAGCAGGAGTTCTTCCTCAAGTTCCTGGAAAAGGGCCTGGCCTACCGCAAGAAGGCCCCGGTCAACTGGTGCCCGAGCTGCCACACGGTCCTGGCCAACGAGCAGGTCGAGGAAGGCCTGTGCTGGCGCTGCGACTCCGAGGTGCAGCAGAAGGAGCTGTCCCAGTGGTTCCTGCGCATCACCGACTACGCCGAAGAGCTGCTCTCGGCCCTGGACACCCTGACCGACGGCTGGCCCGAGCGCGTCCTGACCATGCAACGCAACTGGATCGGCAAGAGCGTCGGCGCCGAGATTTCCTTCAAGGTCAAGGATCTGGACGAAAACATCACCGTCTTCACCACCCGCCCCGACACCCTCTTCGGCGCGACCTTCATGAGCCTGGCCCCCGAGCATCCGCTGGTGGAAAAGCTCATCCCCGGCACGGGGCAGGAGGCCGAGGTGCGCAGCTTCGTCGAGCGCATCTCCAAGATGGACCGCATCGTGCGCACGGCCGAAGACCTGGAAAAGGAAGGCGTGTTCACGGGCCGCTACTGCGTGAACCCCGTCACGGGCCGCGAGATGCCGATCTACGTGGCCAATTTCGTGCTCATGGGCTACGGCACCGGCGCGGTCATGGCCGTCCCGGCCCACGACCAGCGCGATTTCGAGTTCGCGGCCAAGTACGACCTGCCCATGCAGATCGTCATCATGCCCCGCGAAGGGAACCTGGAGCTTTCGTCCATGACCGAGGCCTTCACCGAGCCCGGCGTCATGGCCAACTCCGCGAAGTTCGACGGCATGGACAGCGAGGCCGCCAAGCAGGCCATCATCGACCATCTGGCGGAGGGCGGCCTGGGCAAGCCCACGGTCAACTACCGCCTGCGCGACTGGAACATATCCCGCCAGCGCTACTGGGGCGCGCCCATCCCGGTCATCTACTGCGACGCCTGCGGCATCGTGCCGGTGCCCGTGCAGGACCTGCCCGTGGAGCTGCCCCTGGACGTCAAGGTCAACCCCGACGGCCGCTCGCCGCTGCCCGCATGCGAGAGCTTCGTCAACGTGACCTGTCCCAAGTGCGGACAGGCCGCGCGGCGCGAGACCGACACCATGGACACCTTCGTCGAGTCGTCCTGGTATTTCGCCCGCTACCTCTCGGCCCGTAGCGAGGACGCGGCCTTCGACCCGCGCGACGTGGACTACTGGATGCCCGTGGACCAGTACATCGGCGGCATCGAGCACGCCATCCTGCACCTTCTGTACTCGCGCTTCTTCGTCAAGGCCCTGCGCGACGAGGGCTACCTGAACCACGACGAGCCCTTCAAGAACCTGCTGACCCAGGGCATGGTGCTCCTCGGCGGCTCCAAGATGTCCAAGTCCAAGGGCAACGTGGTGGACCCCGACGAAATGATCGTCAAGTACGGCGCCGACACCGTGCGCCTGTTCTGCCTCTTCGCCGCGCCGCCCGAGAAGGACCTGGAGTGGAACGACAAGGGCATCGAGGGTTCGAGCCGCTTCCTGAGCCGCCTGTGGCGCCTGGTGGACGAGCTCGAGGACGTCCTCTCGCCCGTCGGCCCTTGCGCGGCCGCGGATGGCGCCCTGAACGATGCCGAGGCCGAGCTGCGCCGCAAGGAGCACGACACCGTGCGCCGCGTGGAGCGCGACATGGAGAACAAGTTCCAGTTCAACACGGCCATCGCGGCCATGATGGAGCTGGTCAACACCCTGTACGCGACCAAGGACGAGGTGCGCGGCGGCGCGAACGGCCCCAGGCTCCTGTCCTCGGCCATCTCCTCCCTGCTGGTGGCCCTCTCGCCCATCGCCCCGCACATCTGCGAGGAGCTGTGGGCGCGCCTGGGCTACACCCGGACCCTGGCCCTGGAGCCCTGGCCGACCCACGACCCCGAGGCGTTGAAGACGAGCGAGGTCACCGTGGTCGTGCAGGTCAACGGCAAGCTCCGCGGGCAGATCAGCGTGGCCGCCGAAGCCTCATCCGAGGACATCCAGGCCCAGGCCCTGAACGATCAAAACGTGGCACGTCACATCGAGGGAAAGAACATTGTCAAAGTCATCGTCATCCCCGGAAAACTGGTCAATGTCGTGGTCCGGTAGGGTCGTCCTGCTGCTTCTGGGCGTCGTCCTGCTGCTGCCCGCCTGCGGGTACCAGCTCACGGCCAACGCGCCCATCGACCTGCCCAAGGATAGCACGCGCCTCTTCCTGGCCAAGGTCACTAACCCGACCACGGAAACCTGGCTCGAACCCATGCTCAGAAGCAGCCTGCGCGACGAGCTGACCAGCCGGGGCAACGTGACATGGGTCGACCGGGACGAGGCCGAGGCCACGGTCAACGTCGACGTGCGCTCCTACAGAACCTCCGACGCGGTCAAGGGACGCGACGACGTGACCTTCAAGTCCAGGGTCACCATCCAGATGGAGGTCAGCTTCTTCAGCACGAAGACCAGCGCCCTCATCTGGACCTCTGGGCCGGTGGTGGCCTCGGAATCCTATCGCGGCACAGGCGGCAAGAAGGACGCAACCCAGGGCGCCATCGACCTGGCCGTGCGCATGGTGGCCGACAGGCTGAGCCAGAAGTTCTGACCGGGCCATGGACAGACAAGGGTTCTCCTTCCTCGTTTGCGCGGACCCGGAGCTGATCCGGGACCGGGTGGACGAGCTTCTCGAAGGCAAGGGCTTCGCGGCCCGGGTCTTCTGGGGTGACGAGGACCTGACCGACCGCTACTGGCAGACCCTGACGGTGCCCTCCATGATGGGGCCGCCCAACGCCGTGATCCTGCGCCGCGCCCAGGAGCAGCCCGACGAGTTCTGGGGCCGGATCGAACCGCTGCTGGCCATGGCCAGGCCCTCGGTCTGGCCCATCTTCTGCCTCGAAGCAGAGTGGGACAAGGGCAAGCCCAAAACGGCCAAGGCCGTGACCAAGGGCAAGTACTGGGCCGCGGCCCAGAAGCGTGGCTGGATCTGGGAGCACCCCGGCCTGACCCGCTCGAACATCGGCCAGGAACTGGACCGCTTCGCGGCCCGGCACGGCCTGGCCTTCGCGCCGGGCGTGAAAAAGACCCTGGCCGAATCCCTGCCCCTGGCGACCATCGCCCTGCGCAACGAACTCGAGAAAATCCTTCTCCTGGCCGGCGACGCAAAGACCATCCAGCCCGAACACCTGACGGTCCTCGGCTCCGACGACCCCTTCGACCTCTTCTCCTTCCTGCGCTCCCTGCAGAGCCCGCAGGGCCGGCGCCAGGCCTGGGACCGGCTCATGAACGACCCGGCCATGGCCAGCGGCGACATGGTCTTCCCCGTATCCTCCCTCATGCTGCGCGAGGCGCGCATGCTCTGGCAGCTCCTGCACGGCGAGGACGGCAAGGTGCAGCTCTACCCGAGCCTCAAGGCCGAAAAGGCGAACCTGGCCAAACGCCTCGGCCCCGTCCGCATCAGCCGTTTCTGGGACCTGGTCCTGAAGGCCGACACGGACATCAAGACCGGACGCCTCAGGCCGGCCCAGGTCATGGAAAACCTCGTCAAGGACGCGGCCCGCCTGTGGTGAGGGAGGCGCCGGCCCATTACCACGGCCACCGCCGGCGCCTGCGAGAGCGCCTGGCCGCAGACCCG
>DPKT01000225.1:15530-15708 GCA_003542385.1 Desulfomicrobium sp. | reverse complement strand
GGCGGCGAACGCAGGGGCGGAGACCGCGGCGGCGACCGTCGCGGACCGCGCCGCTAAGCGAGAGCGAATACACTGAAAAAACCCGGGTAACTCCGGGTTTTTTTTTGGTCTTCTGTTCCGAGTGGGTCAAGCAGGCGACTAGACGGCGTGCGTGGGGATGGATCCCCGCCTTCGCGGG
>DPKT01000225.1:0-15474 GCA_003542385.1 Desulfomicrobium sp. | reverse complement strand
CCCCGCGAAGGCGGGGATCCATGTCTTTCACCCGCCGTCGGCGGCCCGCTCAGCTCAGCCAGTAGTACACGGCCCCGCAAACCACGAGGCTGGCCACGCGGAAGCCCTGGCTGCAGACGATGAGTTCCAGGGCCAGGACGGGCTTGTAGATGCCGGCGTAGTAGGGGAACTGGTGACGGAAGGCGCGCATGGGCGAGGACAGCACGTTGCCGACGATGAGCGCCATGACCACGTCGCGCTCGGCCATGGAGCCGGAGTCCAGGAGCGCCCCGGCGGCGGCCATGCCCGCCGAGAACTCGGCCGCCAGCTGGAAGACGATGATGCCTACGGCCTGGGGGTGCAGCCAGGACAGCCAGCCCATGTGCGTGGCCAGGAAGCCCTCGGCCGCGGCGAAGAAGCCGAACTCGTGGGCGAAATGCACGCCGATGTAGATGGGCACGGTGATCATGACGATCTTTTTGATGCGCCTCCGGAAACGCTTCCAGGTCTTGTCCAGGACCTGTCGCCAGCCAATGCGTTCCTCGGCCGGCAGTTCGGCGGCATGGCAGCGGTCCAGGCCCGACAACAGAAAGCGTCCAACGAGCAGGATGCAGGCCGAGCGCAGCACGGCCGAACCCACGGTGATGCCCAGGTAGACCAGGGCTGCGGACTTGAGGATGGGCGCGGTGATGAAGACCATGCTCGGCAGGTGCAGGAAATACGTCGGCACGCTGTTGAACAGGTTGGAGAGGATGAGCTCCCGGCGGGTCAGCTTGCCCTGGTCGTAGGCCTCGGCCAGCATGGTGTTGGCCGTGATGCCCGAGACGAAGGCCACGGAGAAGCTGGCGGCCGAAATCTCGCACAGGCGGCCGACGCGGGCCAGGGGCATGGCCAGCCGGGCCACGAAACGCGTCCAGTGCAGGGCCTCGATGAGGTTGCCGATGAAAAGGCCCACGGACACCAGGCCCACCAGCTTGCACAGAGGCCACAATATCTGCTGCCACAGTTCCGCCGCGCTCACGCCGCCCCCCTCCCCATTTTCCGCCACGCCAGGAGACAGGCCAGGCCGAGGCCAGCACCCAGGCAGTTGGCCAGGGCGTCCCAAGGGTCGGCGAAGCGTCCCGTGGGCAGGACGCCCTGGGCGATCTCCAGGGCGACCCCAAGCCCCGCCGCGAAACCGAACATGACCGCCGCTGGCCGGAACCAGTCCGGGGGCCAGAACACCACGAGTAGGCAGTAGGCCAACAGATGCAGGGCCTTGTCGCTGCCTTCGGGGGCCTCGGGAAACGCGACCGGCATGAGGGAAGAGACGATCAGGGCCAACACGTACGCGGCCCAGAAAACCTTTCGAAACACGGGGAACGCAAGATTTCGCATGACCCCACCTATGCCAAACATTCTGGAGGGGCAAGGGGTTAGACTTCTTGTTATTTCGACGGCAAGGGACTATTTGCGACCCATGACGAACTCGCCCACCATCTGGATCAACGCCGGGGAGACTTCCGGCGACCTGCACGGCCAGCTCCTGGTCCGCGCCCTGCGCGACATGCGTCCCGACGCGCGGTTCGTGGGCATGGCGGGTCCGGCCATGCGCGGGGAAGGCGTCGAACCGCTGCTGGCAACCGAGTCCCTCTCGGTCATGGGCTTCACCGAGGTCCTGGCCCAGCTGCCCCGCATCTTGAGGCTCCTGCGCACCATCAGGGAGCGGATGGAGGCTTTGCGGCCGGACGTCGTCGTGGTCATCGACGCCCCGGACTTTCATTTCCGCGTGGTCAAAATCGCCAAGAGCCTGGGCATCCCCGTGGTCTACTACATCAGCCCCAAGCTCTGGGCCTGGCGCGAGGGGCGCGCGGATTTCCTGCGCCGCCATGTGGACCGCCTCGTCTGCATCCTGCCCTTCGAAGTCGACTTCTACGCCCGCCACGGCATGACCGTCGATTACGTCGGCCACCCGCTGCTGGACTCCATCCGCACGGAGGCCATCCTGAGCACGCCCCTGGCGCCACGGCGCATCGGCATCCTGCCGGGCAGCCGCAGGCGAGAGATAACCGGGCTGCTGCCCATCTTTTCCCGCGCGGCCGACCTCCTGGCCGGCCGCTTCCCGGACCTGGAATTCGTGCTGCCCGTCGCCCCGGGCATGGACCGTACCCTGATCACGGACAACTGGCACTCGGAGCTGCCCGTGACCCTGGTCGACAGCTCCGGCCGCTACGAGCTCATGCGCTCCTGCCGGGCCATCATGGCCGCCTCGGGCACGGCCACCCTGGAGACGGCCCTGCTCGAAACGCCCACGGCCGTGGCCTACACCTTCTCCCGGATGACCTATCTCCTGGGCAGGCTTCTGGTGAAGGTTCCGTACATGTCCCTGCCCAACCTCATCCTGGACGCTCCGGTCTTCCCCGAATTCCTGCAGGATGGGGCCGAGCCCGCGGCCCTGGCCGATGCCGTCAGTCTTTGGATTCCCGACAACCCGGAGCGCGCCCGCATCCTCGCGCAGCTCGCGAGCCTCCCCGCCCTGCTCGGCAACGGCGGAGCCGCCGGCCGGGCGGCTGAAATCGTCCTGAACACCATGCGGAGGCCGTCATGACGCACCCGCTGACCATCTACAGCGCCCACCGCGACATGCGAGAAATCCTCCTGGCTGCGGCCGGCGACGAGTTCGCCGCCACGGTCAAGAACATGCCTCCCGAGAGCCTGCCCAACCATCCCGGCCAGGAGATCATCGTCATGGACCTGCGCGACCTGACCGACGCGGAGGCCGTCCAGGACGTGCTCGAGCGCTTCGCCGGCAGAGCCCCGGCCTGCCGCATCCTTTTCCTCATCAAGGACCCGGCCATGCTGCCGGAGACGGGGGCGCTGCGCCAGTGCCACGCCGAACCGCTGCTGCCGCCCCACGAGACGCGCGCCATCCACCTGGCCCTGAGCCGCGTCTGGCTGGAGATGAACGGCGCGGCCGGCCTGCGCTGCCAGATTCCGCAGAGCCTTGACTTCACGTCCATGACCCGCTCCCAGACCATGCGCGACGTCTACCGCAAGGTGCAGATGGTCGCGCCCACCCGCACCACGGTTCTGCTGACGGGCGAGACGGGCACGGGCAAGAGCTATCTGGCCAAGCTCATCCACCAGCTCAGCTCGCGCTGCAACCGCCAGTTCATCAGCGTCCACTGCGGAGCCCTGCCCGAGTCCCTCATCGAGAGCGAACTCTTCGGCCACGAAAAGGGCGCCTTCACCGGCGCCGCGCGGACGCGCAAGGGCAAGTTCGAGCTGGCCGACGGCGGCACCATCTTCCTGGACGAGATCGGCACCATCACCCCCTCGGCCCAGATCAAGCTCCTGCACATCCTGCAGGAAAAGGCCTTCGAACGCGTGGGCGGGGAAAAGCTCATCCCCTGCGACGTGCGCATCATCGCGGCCACCAACGAGGACCCGGCCGTACTGTGCGAGCAGGGCAAGTTCCGCTGGGACCTCTTCTACCGGCTGAACGTGTTCCCCATCGAGGTCCCCCCCCTGCGCCGCCGCGTCGAGGACATCCTGCCCCTGGCCGAACAGTTCATCGCCAATTTCCGTCGCGACGCAGGGCGCAACATCACCTCCGTCGCCCCGCGCGCCGCCAGGGCCCTGCAGGAATACTCCTGGCCGGGCAACGTGCGTGAACTGGAAAACATCGTCGAGAGGGCCTGCATCCTGGAGGAGACGGACCAGGTCCAGGCTGAAAGCCTGCCTCTGGAACTGCTGACCCTGCGTCCCGAAACCCAGGCCGACTCGCCGACCCGCTCCGACGCCCTCATGCCGCTGCACGCCGCCCGCGCCGCGGCCATCGAGGAGTTCGAACGACGCTACCTCTGGGCCCTGCTGCAGTCCTGCAACGGCAGCATCAAGAAGAGCGCGGACACGGCCGGCATCACCACCCGCCAGCTGCACAAGCTCATGACCAGGCACCGCCTCGACAAGAAGTCCTTCCGGCTCAAATCAAAACGGAACCCCTGATTCCTGTTTCATAAAAAGGAACCCGCAGTTCTTTCCCGGCGAGGCCGTCTTCTGCGCTCTTGCGCTGCCTGTGCGCAAAAAAAGAATCGCCGATTCTGCAACGGTGCCGCGACTGACCCTGTTGGCACAATAATTTCAATATGTTGCATTTGGGGCATATTTTGTGCTAACGCACGCGCGCCCTTCTGCGCCGGACCCCTTCGGGTCATGAGGCGCACATTCGGGCCGAACATTTCCGAGGAGAAGATGAGAGTGGAAGGAAGAATGATGAAGATGTGCGCATGCACAGCCCTGGCCGGAGCCATCCTGCTGGCCGCCCCCGCCGCCGTCCTGGCCGGCGACACCGTCGAAGTACACGGCATCCTGGAAGAAACCAGCACCGGCACCATTCTGGTGACCGAGGCATCGAGCTATATCGTGCGCGGCATCGACGCTTCGGGTCTCGACGGCCGCAAGGCCATCGTCCTGGGCGACGAGGGCCGGGACAACGGCATCGAGTTCATCGACGCCCTGGAGATCAAGATCGCCCAGTGATCCCCGCCCCGCGGCAAGATCGGGCTTGACAATCGATTCTCCATTGTTCATCAACGCAGAAAGGCGCAGCACATGAAAACCGTTTCCACCCCCATTTCCATTATTATTCTGATTTCCGTGATCATCGGGTCACGGTCGGGGGAGTGACGCGCCTGCACTACACGGACGTCCGCGCAAGCAAAGCCCCCGACCGCAAGGTTCGGGGGCTTTTTCGCTTTCGAGGGGAACTCAACCTGTCGCCCGACACGCCGCCCGCACAGGGCGCGCGAAGCCGGGGATAATCCCGGGAGAACCATGAACACCATCCAGATCTATGACACCACCCTGCGCGACGGCACGCAGTCCGAGGAGCTGAACCTGTCCACCGAGGACAAGCTGCGCATCGCCACCAGGCTCGACCAGCTCGGCATCGCCTACATCGAAGGCGGATGGCCCGGTTCCAACCCCAAGGACAAACGCTTCTTCGCCGAGATGCGCCAGTACGAGCTGAGCACGGCCAGACTGGCCGCCTTCGGCTCCACGCACGCCGCCAAGGTCGCGGCCGAGAACGACCAGAACCTGCTGGCTTTGGTGGAGTCGGGCGCGCCGGTCCTGACCATCTTCGGCAAGACCTGGGACATCCACGTCACCGACGCCCTGAAGATCACCCTCGAACGCAACCTGGAACTCATCCGCGATTCTCTCGCCTTCCTGCGGCCCCACGCCCAGGAGCTTTTCTACGACGCCGAGCACTTCTTCGACGGATTCAAGACCAACCCGGAGTACGCCCTGACATGCCTGCGCACCGCCTGGGAAGCCGGCGCGGAGCTCCTGGTTCTGTGCGACACCAACGGCGGCAGCCTCCCGGAGGAAATCGCGTCCATCATGGACACCGTGCGGGAACGGCTGCCCCAGGCGAGACTGGGCATTCACGTGCACAACGACTGCGAGCTGGCCGTGGCGAACTCCCTGGCGGCAGTGCGCCACGGCGCGGTCCAGGTCCAGGGCACCATCAACGGCTACGGCGAGCGTTGCGGCAACGCCAACCTCTGCTCCATCATCCCCAACCTCGAACTGAAGATGGGCCTGTCCTGCCTGCCCGCCGGGCATCTGGAGCGCCTGACCGAGACCTCGGCCTTCGTGGCCGAAGTGGCCAACCTGCGCTGCTTCAAGCGCCAGCCTTACACGGGCCAGTCGGCCTTCACCCACAAGGGAGGAGTGCACGTCGCCGCCGTTCGCCGCAACCCGCGCACCTACGAGCACATCGAACCCGAGCTGGTCGGCAACAAGCAGCGCATCATCCTCTCGGACCTGGCCGGCCAGTCCAACATCCTCTACAAGGCCAAGCAGTACGGCTTCGAACTGGACAAGGGCGACCCCTTTGTCCTGGAACTGCTGACGGAACTCAAAAACCGAGAGGACCAGGGCTACGAGTACTCGGCCGCCGAAGCCTCCTACGAGCTGCTCGTCAATCGGGTGCTGGGCCGGGCGCGCAACTATTTCCGGCTGATGAGCTTCCGCATCCTGGACTCGGTCTTCACCGAGGGCGTCGAGCCCTTCACCGAGGCCACGGTCATGCTCCGCGTGGGCGGCATGGTCGAGCACACGGCGGCCACGGGCAAGGGCCCGGTCAACGCCATGGACTGCGCGCTGCGCAAGGGGTTGGAGCGCTTCTACCCGAATCTGGGCGAAATGCGCCTGCTGGACTTCAAGGTGAGGGTGCTGGCCGTGGCAAACAAGGAAGAGGGCCACAGCGGAACGGCCTCGGTGGTGCGGGTGCTGATCGAATCCGGGGACCAGAAGAGCCGCTGGACCACGGTGGGCGTGTCCTTCAACATCATCGAGGCCAGCCGCCAGGCGCTTGAGGATTCCATCAATTACAAGCTCTTCAAGGACGACCAGAAGAAGCTGACCCAGGCCATCCGGGAGATCTGAGGGCGGCTCAACCCGCCCCTGAACCTCATGTACAGATCTTCCCCAACCGTACGCGCAACCGCAAGCGTTCAGTCGCGGGCCGGGCAAGGGCTGTCGGCTGTCTGACCGAGCCCTGGCATCGTTTGCCTCCCGGCCGCGTGGCGGACAGCGCTCTGACCTCCGCCCATAGCTCAAGGCCGGGAGGCATTACGAGGCCCGCGAGGGAGTTCCGGCAGACCTTGCCCGGCCCGCGACTGAACGCGACTCCCGGCAAGAATGTCTTCGCCGTTCTCCCGAAAAGAAAAAGCCCCGTTTTTTGCGGGGCTTTTTCTTTCGGCCTGAGGTCCGGGGCTTCAGATTCCCAGGGCGTCCTTCATAAACGGGAAGTCGATGATGGAGCTGACCAGCTGGGAGCCGTGCTGGATCTTGATCACGTCGCGCAGCTTGTGGCGGGAGAGGATGGCTTCCATCTTCTTGGCCACGGTGAAGGTGTCGGCGCGGACCACGACGATGGGCACTTCGAGGACCTCGGCGCGGGTCATGATGATGTCGTTGGGATAGAGATTGCCCGTCAGGACCAGGCACTGGCACTGCCCTTCCAGGGCCACCAGCTGCACGTCCGAGCGGTCGCCGCCGACGATGATCGCCGACTTCTTGCTCTTGCGGAAATGCGTCATGAAGTTCTCGACCTGCATGGTGCCGATGAGGAAGTTCTCGACCACGCGCTCGGACTTGTCCTGGGCCGTGATGATGCGGCCGCCGAGGCGGTCGGCCAGGTCTGCGACCTTGATGGCGCCCATGAGGGGGTCGCTCGGGATCTTGCCCAGGACCTTGATGCCCTTGCTCTCCAGGAAGGGGTGCAGGAGGGTGTCGAGCTCCTCCTTGAAGGAAGGCGGGATGTCGTTCAGGAGCACGCCCAGGAGCTGGTCACCCAGACGCTCCTTCATGGACAGCAGGTAGTCGTAGTTCAGCTCCTTGACGAAGCGGTCGATGACGATGGCCTTGATGCCTAAGGCCTTGACCACGCTGACGCCGTCCAGACCGCAGTACTTGCCCGAGTACATGCTGCCCGACCCGGCCACGATCATGACGTCCTTGTCCTTGCCAAGCTCCTCGTAGGCGGCCTTGATGCGCGGCATGAGGTCGTCGCACTTGCCGGTGAAGGCCTTCATCTTGAAATCCTGGTCCACGACCACAGGGGTGACCAGGGCCGGATTTTCGGCCAGGCCCAGGATGTCCTGGACGAAAAACGCGTCGGCATCGCCGAGAACGCCGTTCTTTTCCTGCGGCAGGGCGCCCACGGGCTTCATGTAACCGACCCGGTAGCCCTCCTTCTGGAGCTTGAGCCCGATGCCCATGGCGATCATGTTCTTTCCGGAATAGCCGGACGTCGCGCCAACATAAATTCCTACCATACACCCTCCTGATCAGGACTGAGATATTGAGGCTCGGTTATCGGTCACGCCCCCGCTCTTCGGCATGCGGCAAAAGGGACATCCGCGCCCCGGCGATCCACGCCCCCCGCGCGGTCACCAGGACAGGGTCGAATTCCAAAGCGTAAATTTCGGGGAAATCCAGCGTCATCTGCGACACAGTCAACAGTACATCCTCCAGGGCCCGCAAGTCCAGGGCGTCCCGGCCCCGCTCGCGCTTGAGCAGCGAGAAGACCTTCAGCTCGCGCATCATGCCCGCGGCGTCCTCAAGGGACAGAGGGGCCAGTCGCAGGGAATAGTCCTGGAAAATCTCGGCCTGGCTGCCCGAGAGCCCGAAGCGGACCAGGGGGCCGAACTTGGGATCGCGGCGGGCCCGGATGCAGACCTCCGTGAATTTGCCGAGAATCATTTCCTGCACGAGGCAGCCCGAGATGAAGGCCTCGCTGCGCAGGCACTGCACCCTGGACGTGAGGATCAGAAAAGCCTGCCGCACCTCCTCCGGAGTCTGCAGGCCGAGTTCCACGCCGCCCACGTCGCTCTTGTACTCGATGTGGGGGGAAGCGATCTTGAGGGCCACGGGGCAGGCCAGGCGCTTGGCGATCTTGGCCGCGCTGCGGCTGGTGCGCGCCAACTCGGTCCGGGGGAACTGCAGCTCGTAGGCCTGCAGCAGGGGCTGGACCTCGAAGCCGAAAAGCTCGGTCTTGCCGATCTCCAGGTACTCTTCCAGGAAGCGCTCGGCCTTGGCCTTGTCGCGGCGGTAGCAGACCTCGACGGGATAGGCGGTGGTCTTCCACTGCGCGTAGCGAATCATGGCCTCGAGGCTGGTCAGGGCCGCCTTGGGGTTTGAGTAGCAGGGCAGGCCGCTGCGCTGCAGGAACCGCTTCTCCTCCAGCACGCCCTCCTGGCCCAGCAGGCAGACCGCCATGGAAGCGTCCAGGGTTTTCGGCAGGTCGGCCAGGGCCTTCGCGATGGCCGTCATGTCCACCCCAAGCCCCGGGGCGATGACCACCAGGACCATGTGCACCTGACGGTCGCGGGCGACCTGCTCCACGGCGCGGGCGTACTGCTCGGGCAAGGCCTGCATGCCGATGTCCACGGGGTTGGAGGCCTGCATGTGGCTGGGCAGGATTTCCCCCAGCCGCTCGGACGTCTCCCGTCCCAGACGCGCAAGATTGAGGCTCGTCCCGGCCATGCCGTCGGCGGCCAGGATGCCCGCCCCGCCCGAGTTGGTCACGATGGCCAGGCTCGCACCCTTGGGCAGCGGCTGCGTGCCGAACATGCGCGCCAGGTCGAACAGGGTCGAGAGGTTGTCGACCTGGATGATGCCGGCCTGCTTGAGGGCCGTCTGATAGGCGCGCTCGGAACCGGTCAGGGCGCCGACATGGGAAGAAATTGCCTTGCGGCCGTGCTCGGTCATGCCCGCCTGAAGCATGATGACGGGCTTCTCGCGGGTGATGGTCTGGCTGATTCGCGCGAAGCGGCGGCCGTTGTTCATGCCTTCGAGATAGCCGATGACCACATGGGTCTGCGGGTCCTCGGCCAGGAACTGGAGCATGGACGCCTCGTCGATGACGGCCCTGTTGCCGAGGCTCGCGAACTTGGAGAACCCGATCTCCTCGCTGGCGGCCCAGTCAAGGATGGCGTTGCACATGGAGCCAGAGGGCGAGAAGAAGGCGATGTTGCCCTCGGCGGGCAGGCGGGAGATGAGGGACGCGTTCATGCGGTCGGCCCAGGAGGCCACGCCGAGGCAGTTGGGCCCCAGGAGCGTCATGTTCCGGCGCTCGGCCAGCTGGATGACCGCCTCTTCGAGGTAGTAGCCCTTGCCGCCGATCTCGCGGAACCCCGCCGAGGTGACGATGACCGTGCGGATGCCTTTGTCGGCGATGCGTTCCAGGGCGTCGAGGACGGCCTCGGGCGACAGGCAGACCACGGCCAGATCGATGTCCCCGAGGGACTCCAAGGCGTCGGCCGGGCGCTCGCCGGTCCAATTGACGGGCACGATCCTCCCCTGATACCCGGAGCCTTCGAGATTGGCCAGGATCACACGGGCCGGAGCCCCCGCGCCGTCGAGGGAGCCGACGACCGCGATGGCCTTGGGAGAAAACAGGGCGTGAAGATAAACGTCTCTCATGGAGAACCTTGATGTCTCTGGAAATTCCTTCCGATGCACTGCGGACACTGCAGTCTGGAATCCATTATGAGTTCAAGCAAGTCAAGCTTTTAATCCAGGCTCTGACACATACGTCCCATGCCAACGAGCACGGCGGGACCCACAACGAGCGGCTGGAATTTCTGGGCGACGCGGTCCTTGAACTGGCCGTGTCCGACGTACTGTACCGCAAGTTTCCGGAGGCCCAGGAAGGGCATCTGACCCGCATGCGCTCGGCCATGGTCAGCGAGACGGCCCTGGCCGGCGTAGCCCGGCGCATGGGCCTGGGCGACTGCCTGCTGCTGGGCCGGGGGGAGGAAAGTCAGGGGGGGAGGGACAAGAATTCCGTGCTGAGCGACGCCCTGGAGGCGGTCCTCGGGGCGGTGTACCTCGACGGCGGCCTGGAGGCCGCATCGGAACGCGTCAAATTTTTGTTCGAGGGGCATTGGCCGTCCCCTCCGGAGACCTTCCGCCCGCGCGACTTCAAGAGCCTGCTGCAGGAAGCCACCCAACGCATCTGGAAATCACGCCCGAGCTACGCCCTGGGGGCCAGCCGGGGGCCTGAACACGCCAAGCTCTATTCCGTCATCGTGACCCTGCCGGACGGCACCCGCCTCGAATGGGAGGAGCGCAGCATGCGCAAGGCCGAACAGGGCGCGGCGGAACAGGCGCTGCATCTCCTGCAGGAACGCTACCCGGACATGCCCGAAAACGACGCCCCGCAAACCCCGCCCCGCAAATCGAAAAAGCCGGAGTGAAACACCCCGGCTTTTCGTCTTTGATCATCGCCACTAGCCGGAAAACCCGTCACTAGCCCTGCATGAGCTGCATGGCCATCTGCGGCAGCTGGTTGGCCTGGGCCAGCATGGCCACGGCGGACTGCGTCAGGATCTGGTTGCGCACGAACTCGGTCATCTCCTGGGCCACGTCGACGTCGGAAATGCGCGACTCCGCGGCCTGCAGGTTCTCGGCCTGGATGCTCAGGTTGGTGATGGTGTTCTCCAGGCGGTTCTGGAGGGCGCCGAGGCTCGCGCGGATCTTGTCCTTGGAGACGATGGCGTTGTTCAGGGCGTCGAGAGCCTTCTGAGCACCCGCCTGCGTGGAGATGCTGAAGCCTCCGTCAGCCGAATCGCTCTGGTTGCCGACACCCAAGGCAGAAGCCGTGGAGTTGCCGATCTGGATGTAGTAGTAATCTTCGGCCGAGTCGTTGCCGGCGCCGAAGTGCACCTTGAGCTTGCCGCTCGACTGCAGTCCGTCGCCGTCAAAGTTATTGCTCGAAAGATTGCCGTTCAGCAGGTAGATGCCGTTGAAATCCGTTGCATTGGCGATTCGCGTGATTTCCGAGGCCATGGCCTGGTATTCGGAATCGATGATCAGGCGCTGGTCGGAGGTGTAGGTGCCGGTGGCGGCCTGTTCCGCCAGCTCCTTCATGCGTATGAGCTTCTCGTCGATGACCTGCAGGGCGCCGTCCGCCGTCTGGATCATGGAGATGGCGTCGTTGGCGTTGCGCATGCCCTGGTTGAGGGAAGCGATATCGGCGCGCATCAGCTCTCGGATGGCCAGGCCCGCCGCGTCGTCGGCGGCAGTGCCCACGCGCAGTCCGGAGGACAGGCGCCGGGTCGAAACGGAAAGATTTCCATAGGACTGTGACAGGTTCCTGGCGGCGTTCATCGCCATCATATTATGATTAATGACCAAAGACATGAGATGACCTCCTTGTGCGGTTGTACGCTCCTTAATGCACTCCGAATGCCATTTTCGACATTTCATTTATTTTCAGCATATTAAAAAAAATTGTCCGTTTTTGCGTCAAAAACCGGGTCAATTTTGCCTCCCCGCCCGTTCTAAAGTTTTTCCGTCGCCTGCCGATCAATAGGATGAATCAGAATATCACGAGGAGGCCATGGTCATGAAAATATCCTCCCTTACCTTCGAACCTCAGGAAATACTCACGGCTGTCGACCAAGTCGTTCAGCAACGGAGCGCGCAAGAATACTCCGAGCGGGATCTGCACGCCCTGCTCCGCGACGGGGCATCGGCTGCCCCCCAGGACGGGACGGAAGAAATTTCCCTGCAGAAGCTGCAGCACCTGACCGAGGCCGTCGACTCCTACATGGCTTCCATCGGCGTGAGCCTGAAATTCAACATCGACGAGCGCACGGACATGGTCCAGGTGGAGGTACGCGACCCGGAAACGGACAAGCTCATCCGCAAGATCCCGGCCGACGAAATGCTCGACCTTGCCGCGTCCATCGAGAACATGGTCGGCCTGTTCCTCGACAAGGCGCTCTAGAGCCCTGGCCAACAAAACCGGAAGCCCGCGCTGACAGTGTGCAGCGCGGGCTTCCTTGCGTTCTTTTTCAGGCGCGCGTTAGCGCTTGAGCTGGATCAGGGTCGTCAGCATCTGGTCCACGGTGGTGATGGTCTTGGAGTTGGCCTGGAAGCCTTTTTCCGTGGTGATCATCTTCACGAACTCCGTGGCCAGGTCCACGTTGGACTGCTCCAGGGAGTTGGAGGCGATGCTGCCCTTGCCGCCGGTGTTGGCCAGGCCGGTGATGGGCGGCCCCGAGGAGCGGGTCTCGGAGAAGAGGTTGCCGCCCTCGCGGTAGAGTGCGTAGTTGTTGTTGAAGGTGGCCAGGGTCACGGCGAAGAGTTCCAGGACCTGGCCGTTGGAATACCGCCCCGTGATGACGCCGTCGCGGTCCACGGAGATGTTCTGCAGGAACCCGGCTGTATAGCCGTCCTGGGACTGGAAGATGGTCGTGGAGCCCGTTGCGTAGTTGGTGGTGGAAAGAGCGCTGGGTTCCTTGGAGTCGAATCCATTGAAATCGCTGAGCTCAGCGATCAAGCTAGGAGCGGTCAAGATATTGTGCAGCTCCTGTAACGAGTCGAAACCTTCGGGGGACCAACCCTCGCCCCGATTACGCAGCCCAAAATTGAACGCAATGCTTTTGGTGTTTTCGGATGTAGCCCCAAGTGGCGTAACGCTTCCGTTAACTGCCCCCAAAAAATTCGCCGTACATATGGGATACCCATTTTGGGAAAATTCGGCTGGGACCCATGTATTACGATCATTTGGAGCTAAAGTTGTTGCATCATTAATTGTGAAGGCAGATATATCTTCCAACTCTCCTGCGGCGTTAAACTTCAGTGTTCCTGCCATTAGAACGCCTCGCATCTTGTCATTGCTGGTCCAGAATTCTCGATTGTCCTCACTTGGAGGAACGGCAACGATATATTCCCAGTATCGCTCCCCACCTGCAACAGCTTCCACATCGCTGTTGGAAACAGGGTCCATATAAACCGTCAAATTGTGTGAGGAACCATTTTCATCGTAGACCTTGATCGTGGTCTGATAGGCATAGTTGTCCTCAGTAAGAGGAAACTCATTGTTTGCATTGTACTCCTCAAACAATGCGGTGAAGGGAGACGTGTCGCTGGCAGACTTGTCTTCGGACGCTGAATCCACGTTGACAATCATGTCTACCCGGCTCGTGGCCTGGGGTGGCGACTGAAAATTCTCGAGCTTGATGTCTGTTGGAACGCCCTGGATCTGCACACCGGTCGTGTCGGCGACTGTTGTCGCGCCTTCTGCGGCCACGCTGGAGTTCGACTGCACTATTGGCCAACCCTGCAGGCGATACCCGTGGGGATCGACCAGAAAACCGTCCTCGTCGAAGCGGAAATTGCCGGCTCGAGTGTAGTAGTTGATATCCTGGCCGGCCGGCGAAACCACAAAGAAGCCGCTGCCGCCGATGGCCAGGTCCGTGGCCTCCGTCGTGGTCTCCAGGGAGCCCTGGGAGAAATCGCCCATGACCGTGCCCACGGACACGCCTCGCCCGACCTGGCCCACGCCCGAGGCCGTGGTCACCTGCTGGCTCAGGGCGTCCTCGAAGTACATGCGCGAAGCCTTGTAACCGATGGTTGAGACGTTGGAGATGTTGTTGCCGATGACGGTCATGTCCTCGCCATGGACCTTGAGGCCGCTGGTCGCGGAATACATCGATGCTGACAAGCCCATATATTACCCCCTTGTTCCGCCGCTGACGCGGCAAAATCTATGATTCCGTTGACGTGGCCGCCGGCTGCACGACCTTCTTGATGTCGCTGAAGCCGATCTTGCGCCCGTCGCTCAGGCGGAAGTAGGTCTGATCCTCGCCCTGCTCCACCGCAGTGACGACGCCGGTCACTTCCGTATCGACGAAAACGGCCTTGCCCGTGGCGCTTTCCGCCGAAAAATACACGTTGTACTGGCCGTTATCGACCGTGGCGCCATTGTAGTCGGTGCCGTCCCAGCTGAACTCGAACTCGCCGGCCTGCATGGAGGTGAACTTCTCCGTGCGCACGAGATTGTTGTTGGCGTCGTAGATGTTGGCGTAGACCGTGGCCGCGGCGTCCTGCAGCGTGAAGTAGACCGGCGTGGCGTAGTTCTCGACCTTTGTCATGCTGGAGCCTGAGGCCGCGATCTGCTTGCCGATGTAGTTCACCGCGCTCATCATGTCCTGCTGGGCGGTTTTTTCCGTCAGGGCGTTGATGCCTTCGGCGACGTTGGACATCTGCTCCAGGCTCGAAAACTGGGCCAGCTGGGCGATGAATTCCTTGTCGTCGAGGGGGTTCAGGGGATCCTGGTTCTGCAACTGCGTCACGAGCAGCTTGAGGAACGCGTCCTTGCCCAGCACGTCGTTGGCGCCCTTCGTCTCGGCCCCGTAAAACCCGCCCTGCTGCGACAGAATCTGATCGATCATGGCCCACCCCTCTCAGGCAAAAATATCCAGTCCGCTTTGGGAAAGTTTTTCCCTCTGGATACCACTTTGCACTTCCCGGACCAGTCCGGAGTCCACCCGTTCGAGGGTGCGCCAGCGCTGGGCCGAAAGGGCCAGCTCCCGGTTCTCCTGGTAGCGGTTGTGCTGCTCGGCGCCCTGCCACTGGGATTGCCCCTGGGAGTCGGCCAGCTGGGTCTGAACCTCGAGCTTGCCGACCTTGAGGCCCTGCGCCTCCAGCTGGGTACGCAACTGGGAAAGTTGTTCTCCCAGGGCCTGCGAAGCCTCCTGGTTGCTGGCCCGCAGCACGGCCTGGACCTCCTTGCCCTTGACCTGCAGGATCACGCTGACCTGGCCCAGTTCCTCGGGGTCCAACCGGATGACGAGCTGTTTCACGCCCTGGCCGAGGTTGCGGAAGGCGCCGGTCTCGACCTGCCTGTAGACTTCCGCGGAGCGCGAAGCGACCGGGGATTCCCCTCGCTGCGAAACGGCGGACTGGGCACTCTGCCCTGACCCCAGGGCCTGGGCCTCGGTCTCGAGCACGATCTTGCCGGAGGCCGAAGTCGCTGGCTTGGCCGCTCGGGAAGGTTCCTCGCCCCGTGCGCCGAAAAATCCTTGCCGCGCATCCTGCCGGGTCTGGTCACCCTTGGCCCCGTTGGCCTGCGCCGACGAGACATTTCGCGCGTCCGCCGCATCGGACCGCGAGGCGTCCGGGGCAGCGCCATGGTCCCTGGCGGTT
>DPKT01000347.1:419-4350 GCA_003542385.1 Desulfomicrobium sp. | reverse complement strand
GCGACGGGGAGCGCTTCGAGCGCACGACCCTGCTGCACGGCTGCGACATCTTTTCGGACGGCGTCATCTGCATCGGGTTCTACGGCGACAGGCTCCGCGTGGGCCAGGGCACGCGCGGCGGCTGGGTGCCTTTCGGGCCCGAGAGGCTCATCACGGCCTCCCACGACAACGTCCTGCTGGAGATCGACGGCGAGTCGGCCCTGGATCTCTATGAACGCTACCTCGGCAAGCACGCCAAGAACCTCCCTGCCAGCGGGCACCTCTTCCCGCTGAACCTGCGCGAGGCAGGCAGCTCAGTCTGGGTGGTTCGCACCATCCTGGGGCTCGACCGGGAGCGCAAGGCCCTCTTCTTCGGCGGCGACGTCCCGCTGGGCAGCACGGTGCGCCTCATGCGCGGCAGCATCGACAATCTGCTCGACGGCGCCGAGGAGGCCGGAAGGATGGCCCGTGCGGGCGACGGCGCATCCCTGGCGATCCTGGTCAGCTGCGTCGGGCGCAAGATGCTCCTCAAGCAGTTCACGGAGGAGGAAATCGAGGCGGTGGCCGAGGCTCTGGGGCCCGAGGCGACCCTGACGGGCTTTTATTCCTACGGCGAAATCGCCCGCGGGATCGAGGGGGAACCCTGCTGCCTGCACAACCAGACCATGATGGTCACCGTCCTCCAGGAGATCTGCTGACATGCACCGTCTCCTCCAGCGACAGCTCAAGCGGGCCCGCCTGAACGAGGCAGAGATGCCCGCAGACATCGGGGCCTTCGTGCGCCTCGTGGACGAGGCCTATGGCCATTTCGACGACGAACGGGAGATCCTCGACAGGTCCCTCGAGATCAGCTCCGCTGAGCTCGTGCAGCGCAACGCCCTCATGCGCGCCGTGTTCATGGCCCTGCCGGACGTCTTCCTGTGGGTCACCCGCGACGGCTTGATCAAGGATTGCCGGGGCGGCGTATGGCCTCTTTTCGGCCTGGAACGGGTCGACCTGTTCAAAAGGAAGGTGACCGAGATTCCCCAAGTGGCCGACGCGGACGTGTTCTCCAGGGCGTTGCGCAAGATGGAGCACACATCGTTCCACCAGACCGAGTACGCCCTCCAGTCAGGCGGCCGCACCCGATATTACGAGGCCCGCTTCGCCAACCTCGAACGCGACATCATCCTCATCCTCATCCGCGAGATTTCCGACCGCGTCCTGGCCGAAGAGGCCCTGCGCGGAGCCCAGCAGCGCCTGGACCACATCATCGAGTTCCTGCCCGACCCCACCCTGGTGGTCGATGTGGAGCACCGCGTCATCGCCTGGAACAGGGCCATCGAGACCATGACGGGCCTGCCCAAGGAGCGGATCCTCGGCAAATCCGAATACGCGTACGCAGTCCCCTTCTACGGTCAGCCCCGCCCCATCCTCCTGGACTTCATCGGCAAGGACCCCAGCCGGGACTATCCCATGTACCGGCACGAAGGGAGCACGGACGAAGGGTTGGCCACGGAAGTCCATGTTCCGGAGCTGTATGGCGGCAGGGGGGCCTTCGTCTGGGCCAAGGCCACGCCGCTCCTCGACCGCGATGGAAACATCGTCGGGGCCATCCAGACCATCCGCGACATCACCGAACGCAAGAGGACGGAACTGACCACGCAGGTCCTGTACCTGATCTCCACCGCAGCAAGCACGCCCATGGCCGACGAGGAGCTCTTCGCCCGCGTTTTCGCCATCCTCTCCGAGCATCTCGGAGCAAGGGTCATGTACGTGTCGTTGCTGGTGGAAAACGGGGCCGTCCAGACCTACCCCTTTTTCCAGCACCAGAGCCAGGCCCGGCCCGACACCCTCAGGATTCTCTCGGGCCTCGCCGCCGAGGCCAGACAGTCGTCCGAGGGCCGCCTGACCACCATCCCCGACGAAGAGAATGAAGAGGTTCCCGGGCTCATCCGCTGGTTCGCAGCCCCGCTGCGCTACGGCGAGCAGGTCCTGGGCTCCGTGGTCGTCCAGATCGTCGAGGACAATCTCCGGTTTGCCGGCCAGGATTCGCCGGTGCTTGCCTCGATGTCCGACCATCTGGCCATGGCCATCTCCCGCAACGCCACGGAAAAGGCCCTGCGCGAAAGCGAAAAGAAGCACCGGTCCATCTTCGAGAACGCCACCGAGGGCATCTTCCAGATTTCCCTGGACCACGACCTGCTGAGCGCGAATCCGGCCATGGCGCGAATCTTCGGGCACGACAGCGTCGAGGAACTCATGGCCCGCGCCCAAGGGTTCCTCCGCCAGGCCCTGGGCTCGGACGACCGCGTCCGGCTGCTCAGCCAGGTCCTGCAACAGGACACGGTGCAGAATTTCGAGGTGGGCACCGAAAAGGCCGACGGAAGCCGGATCTGGGTTTCCCTGAACATCCGGACGGTCAGGCGCCGCGACGGGTCCATCATGCATCTGGAAGGTTCGGTGCACGACATTACCATGCGCAAGGAGGCGGAGCGCAGGCTGGACATCCAGAAGAGCCTCTTCAGGCAGCTCTTCGACAACTCCCCCCAGGGCATCCTGCTCCTGGGCAAGGACGGCTCACCCATGGACCTGAACCCGAGCTTCACCAGCCTCTTCGGGTTCACCAGGGACGACCTCCACTCCCTCTTCGAGGTCCTGCTGCCTCCCGACAGCCTGGAGGAGAGCTTCACCTTTCTCTCGGCGGTCCTGGGCGGCACGCCCGTCAACACCGAAACCGCGCGCAGGACCAAGGACGGCCGCACCATCCCAGTGTCCATGCTCGGCTACCCCTACGTCCTGGACGGGGCCATCTCCGGAGCCTTCTTCATCTTCGGCGACATATCCGAGCGCAAGCGCTACGAGGCTCAGCTGACCCAGCAGGCCCTGCGCGACAACCTGACGGAGCTGCCCAACCGCATCCTCTTCCTGGAGCGCCTGAACCGGGCCATGACGCGCCAGCGCCGCAATTCGGAGTACCGTTTCGCCGTGCTCATGATCGACCTGGACAGCTTCAAGCGCGTCAACGACACCCTGGGCCACCAGGCCGGCGACCACCTGCTGCAGGAGGTGGCCAAGCGCCTGACGGCCTGCCTGCGCAGCATGGACACAGTGGCCCGCATGGGAGGGGACGAGTTCGCCGTGCTGCTCGAAGACTTCCAGAGCAACCAGGAGGCCATCGGCATCACCCGCCGCCTGCTACAGGCCATCCGGCAACCCATGGACATCCAGGACCACGAGATCCAGGTCAGCGCCTCGGTCGGCGTCGTCCTGCAGACGGGGCGCTACACCTCGCCCAACGACCTGCTGCGCGACGCGGACATCAGCATGTACCGCTCCAAGGAGCTGGGGAAAAACCAGTTCAAGGTCTTCAGCAAGAGCATGTACGAACATGTGGTGCGCACGGTCCAGCTGGAGAACGACCTCCGCCAGGCCCTGGCCGAGGACGAGTTCGAACTCTATTTCCAGCCCATCTTCGACTTGACCGGGAACCGACTGAGCGGCTTCGAGGCATTGCTGCGCTGGAACCACCCCGAGCGCGGCACTCTGGCTCCCGGGGCCTTCATCCACGTGGCCGAGGAGGCGGGTCTGATCACCGACCTGGGCACCTGGGTCCTCAACCACGGCTGCAGGACCCTGGCGCAGTGGCATGAGCGCTTCGACGGGATCGAGGTGAGCCTCTCCCTGAACCTTTCCCCCCGCGACCTCCTCCAGCCCTCGCTCATCCCCATGCTGGCGGAACTGCTGCACGAGACGGGCCTCGACGCCAGGCACATCAAGCTCGAAATCACCGAGACGGCGGTCATGGAAAACCCCGAGATCGCCACGGCCAGGCTGGAGAGGCTGCAGAAGATGGGCTTCCAGGTGGCCATGGACGACTTCGGGACAGGCTACTCATCCCTGTCCTACCTGCAGAAGCTGCCCATCGACATCCTCAAGATCGACCGGTCCTTCGTGCAGACCATGCTCGAAA
>DPKT01000347.1:0-406 GCA_003542385.1 Desulfomicrobium sp. | reverse complement strand
TCATCGGCCTGGGCAAGATCCTGGAGCTGCACATCGTGGCCGAGGGGGTGGAGACTCCGGAGCAGTTGACCGCCCTGCAGGCCCTGGGCTGCGACCTGGCACAGGGCTACCTGCTGGGCAAACCCATGCCGCGGGAACAGGCCGAAGCCCTGCTCTCCGGGGGCGGCGCCGGCCCGACGGCATGAACCGGCCCCGCGTCCACCGCTCCCCGTTTCGCGCCTACCGCGCGGACCAGCGGCCGGACCTCGTGAGCTTCCAGATCGTCATCGAGGAGACGGACCTCTGGGTAGCCGCCCACGAGGACCTCTCTGTCCCCATGGCCGACCATGTGCGCCTGCTGCGCGGACAGATCCGGACCTACGCGGCCATCCACCCAGAATTCCTGCCGTCCCTGACACCCCTGAAG
>DPKT01000236.1 GCA_003542385.1 Desulfomicrobium sp. | reverse complement strand
TCGAACCCGGCCTCAAGGCCGACCTCGTCCGCGTCCACGTCGACCGCGACCTCCCGGTCGTGCGCCGGGTCTGGCGGGATGGGGTGAGGGTGTATTAGAGGGAGGCGCAAGAGAGACGGTCGTCACGAACCGTGGCATGATGCGGCAATGGATTTCGGGGCGAAATATCGTAGGGGCGAAAAATTTTTCGCCCCGACACGGAATCACGAAAATTTCCCGCCAACAACGACCACGGTGGAACCCCGTAGGGGCAGGCCTACGTGCCTGCCCAATTTTCGGCGCACGACCAGGATGACCGCATAGGGCCGGAAGAAGGGCGGCCACATAGGGCCGCCCCTACGATGTCGATATCATGGCGTTGATCCGGTACCGGAATCCGGGGCGACACATTGCAGGGGCGAAAAATATTTCGCCTCTGCTACGGATAACATGGGAAATTTTTTTATTGTTTTGCAACAGGAATCTTATGCCAAAACTGATCTACATCATGGGGCCTTCAGGCTCCGGCAAGGACTCTCTCATGGCCGATGCCCGGCTGCGGCTTGCCGCCGAAGCGCCCGTCATCTTCGCCCACCGCTACATCACCCGACCCGCCGACGCGGGCGGGGAGAACCATGTGGCCCTGTCGCGGGCGGAGTTCGGGCTGCGGCTGGTCAGGGGGCTCTTCGCCCTTTCCTGGGAAAGCCACGGCTTCGCCTATGGTGTCGGTCGGGAAATCGATCTCTGGCTGGGGAAGGGGCTGACGGTTGTGCTCAACGGTTCGCGAGAGGCCCTGCCTGAGGCGCTGCGCGCGTATCCGGACCTGCTGCCGGTGCTCGTCAGCGTGCCCGAGGACGAGTTGCGCCGGCGCCTCGGAGGCAGGGGACGGGAGGATGGGGCGGAGATGGAACGCCGTCTCGCCCGGGCCCGGATGATCGTCCCGGAAGTCCCGGGACTCGTGCGCTTCGACAACTCCGGCCCGCTGACGGAGCGCGGCCGGGCCCTGGCCGAGCTCATCCTAGAAACTCTTGACGACAGAAGGGAATGACAGTGCTTTCACCGGAACCGACCATCCATGCCACGGCGGTGGTGACCGACAGCAGCCTCGGCGCCTGGACCGAGATCGGCGAGCAGACCGAGATCATCTCCTCGACCATCGGGGATTACTCGTACTTCTGCGACCGCTGCCACGTCATGTACGCGGCCGTGGGCAAATTCTGCTCCGTGGCCAACCACGCCCGTCTGAACCCGAGCAACCACCCGACCTGGCGCGCCACCCAGCACCACTTCACCTACAGAAGCGCCAAGTTCGGCCTGGGGCCAGACGACGACGCATTCTTCGCCTGGCGAAAAGAACACCCCGTCACCCTCGGCCACGACGTCTGGATCGGCCACGGCGCCCTCGTCATGCCTGGCGTGACCGTAGGCACGGGCTCGGTGGTCGCCTCCGGCGCCGTGGTCACCAAGAATGTCCCGGACTACGCCATTGTCGCCGGCGTCCCGGCCAGGGTCATCAAGTACCGCTTTCCGGCCGAGCTGCGGGACAAACTCCTGTCCCTGACCTGGTGGGACTGGGAACATGCGAGACTGGCGGCGGCGATGCGGGATTTTCGGACGATGAGCGCGGAAGCGTTCGTGGAGAAACACGGCTGAAACGCATCGCGGGAGTCTAGCCGTTTTTGTAGACATCCCGCCGGTGACCGACTTTCACCACCACGACGATGAGCTCGTGGTCGCGAATTTCATACAGTATTCTGTATACACCTTGCCGGACCCTGTACCGCTCCTGCCCTGAGAGCTTTTCGCATCCAGCGGGCCGGGGATCCTCGGTCAGACCTTCGATCCTCCCGAGCACAAGGCGTACGTCCCTGGCGGGAAGGCTCCGCAGATCCTTGGCCACCGAGGCTTTGATGCTCAGCTCATATCTTGCCATGGGCCTTGAGGTCGTCGAGGAGCGCTTCGTAAGTCATGGTCGGTTCGGCCAGGCGCATTTCAAAGGCCGCCAGATCTTCCTGATCCTCGGCCAGGGCCCGTCTGACGGCATCGTTGACGATATCGGACAGGGAGCGGTTCGCGTGCGCAGCCTTGAGCCGGAGCGCCGCATGAAGCTGTGGGTCGAAGTAGATAGTCGATCTTCTCGTGTTTTCGGACATGGCATACCCTCCGCTTCATATCTGACGTTGTGACGTCATGACGTCAATGGGCAGGATGCCGTATTTTGAGAATGCTTGGGGGATGGGGCGGTCCCGTGTTCGCCGATCCGACAGCCTTCGGAATGCGGGTTCTGCACTTTTGTGCTGCTGCCAATGGTGGGGACAATTTCGATCCTGGGTCGGCGGGCTCGGCAAGTCATGTGAATTGTTCTGGCATTGCAGGATTTCAGGAGACCTGCGCCCGGTCTTTCGCAGAGAAACTTGGAAATGGAGCAGGAATGATGTCAGTGTAATGATGATTTGGAAATTATTTTTCCCGAAATTGATATTCATTTAAACGATAAAATAGAGACGATTGAATACAAATATAAGATTTGTGAAAAAATAAATTTATAATATTCATTGACAATGTCTGTTCACACCCATATTTGTCTCTGGCTTCGCAGGATTTCGTGTTTTGGTTCTTTGTGAATTGAAAGATGAATCTGAATTTTCGATGATATCTGTTTTCATCGGAATTGAAGCATTTTATTCCTTTTTTTTCTCTGGAGTTATTCTTTTGTCTAAGAACATCTATGTTGGTAATCTGTCCTGGTCGACCTCCAATTCCGATCTTAACGCCATGTTTTCCCAGTATGGTCAGGTCACGTCCGCGAACGTGATCGAAGATCGTGACACCGGCCGTTCGCGCGGTTTCGGTTTCGTCGAAATGGACGAAGACGGCGCTCGCAAGGCCATCCAGGCTCTGAACGGCACCGATTTTCAGGGCCGCAACCTGAAGGTCAACGAAGCTCAGCCCCGCGAGAGCCGCAGCCGCTACTAAGCCTCTGCAATAAGCACTCTGAAAGCCCGTCCCTGACGGGCTTTTTTTTGGCCGTGCGCCCGGCAGGGTGTGCGGACTTTAAGGTGGAAGCCATCAGCGCGTCCGACAGAGAGAAACGTTAGCCGGACCAAGGGTGCCCTCTTTGAGGAGAAATCTGCAAGAAGACGAGGTGTGTGGAGAGATGTTTTGAATTCGTCAGAATCAGGACGTTTCATCCAGCTTCGTGAGCAATCGCTGGCCATGGATTACTGCGACTATCAATACCCGTTCTGTTTCTATGCGATAGATGAGACGGTAGCTGTAGATCAATCGTTCCCTGATGCGTGGATCGCCGAATTCCGGAACAACTCGTCCACGGTTCGGCATGGTGCCAAGGCTCCGTGCGCTTTCCACAACCGCCTGAACGACAGCGCGCGCATAAAAATCGGAATCACGCGCAATATACTCCGCGATCAGTTCCAGGTCTTCGAGCGCCTGGGGTGACCAGTCGATCAGGAGATCCATCGAGCAAGCTTTTTTTCGACGTCCTTTTGGCTCAACGTTCCATCCTGCTCCGCTTTGGCAATACCACTGCGTATTTTTTCAACAACATACAGATGATATTGGACATCCTGTAGAGAACAGTCGTCGGGAAGGGAATCAAGGAGATCTCTGACGGTTTCTTTTGCGGCATTCATGGTTGCGCCTCCGAAGCGAATTTGGGGCTGTCTTCGAGTTGAGTCAAGGGTCATTTTTTCCGAGTGTCTTTAACGTACACCCCCTTTTCCCGCCGGTCGATTTCAAAAAGACCGATGGCTGCGATGAGTTCGCTCAACTTGTTGAATCCATAGTTTCGAGGGTCAAAATCGTTGGCAGTCTTGTTCATGTACCCGCCAACTGGTCCAAGTCCAGCCCAGCCGTTTTCATCGGAAGTCGCCTCGACGGCTGACCTGACGAGTGTCATGAGCGCAGTATCTCCCCTCAATTCTTTTGCGGTTTTAGGGAGTTTTGCTTTTGCCACGACGGTTTCCTGAGTTTCCGCGAACACGTCAGTATAAATGAATCTGTCGCAGGCGGAAACAAAGGGGCGCGGAGTTTTTCTTTCCCCGAACCCGTACACGCTGCGCCCTGATTCGCGGATGCGTGCAGCCAGGCGAGTGAAGTCGCTGTCGCTGGAAACGAGGCAAAATCCTGAAAAATGGCCTGAGTACAGCAAATCCATGGCGTCAATGATCATGGCGCTGTCTGTAGAATTTTTGCCCGTCGTATAGCGGAATTGCTGTATGGGTTGAATGGAATATTCCAGGAGCTTCGATTTCCATGTTCCCAGATTCGGCGTTGTCCAGTCCCCGTAAATGCGCTTGACGCTGGCAACACCGATCTTTGCGATTTCGGCGAGCAGGCCTTCGATGACAGCGGGACTGGCGTTATCGGCGTCAATGAGAACCGCCAGTGATGAGTTCGATTCAAATCCGTTTGCCATGCAAGCCTCTGTGTCGATGTTTTCTTTCGGCATCAAGCGTGTTCAGCCGCCTGCCGATGGCAATGCTGTGGCGCGGCACGACATGCTTGAGCCAGATAACGCGGCATCATTGCACGACGCAAGGGCAAACGCGACGGCGTTCGGACCGTATGATCACCAGGCTCAAGAAATGTCCGGTTTGGGGATCAGGGCGAGGTCGAACCTTTGCATCACGGCGAAGGGTTCTTTCGGACACCTCTGGCGGAACACGCAGATGTCCCGAATCTGGATGGGCGTGTGGAGAACGGGGGAAAGCAGGGGGGCGAGCGCAGCGCGGAGGCGTTCCCGCTCTTGGGAGGTCGGGATTTTGCCCGTCAGGGTCAGGTGGAACCTGAACTCGTCCAGCACATAGGGGTAGCCCCAGCGTTCCAGCAACCGATCCTGGGCGGCTGTCAGTCCCACGGAACGGCGTCTGGCCAGCTCTTCTGCCGAAGGCGGACGCCGGAAGGGGTCCAGTTCCGTGACGCAGGCCCGGGCCAGGGCGTCCAGTTCAGGGCAGGGGGCCGAGGGCGTCAGGGCCAGGAAGGAACCGAGGCTTTCCAGACGCAGCGGTGGAAGCTCGAAGGCGGGTCTGTCCGCGGCCAGTACGGCCACGGCGTCCAGCAGACCGGCCTCCGTCGTCCCTTCGGCCAGGAAGAAGGGCGGCTTGAGGGTGCCGTGAAGCCCGTAGCGCCGCGGCGAAGCCGTCAGTTCGGCCAACCGCTGCGGCTCCACGCCCGGAAGCACGGGCTGCGCCAGCTCCTTCCCCGTCCGGGCGCAACGCCCGAGAATCGAGGCGCAGACGCGCTCCAGCCCCGACCCCGGACCCGGCGCAAAATATACGGCATACCGCGCATCGGCCATGCTCACGCCATTCGCATCACATCGCATCGATTTTCCTCCCCCCGGAGGCATTCTTCACCACTCCCCCCATCACATCACTTTCCGCCCTTCACGCCATACTGCGACAACAACCGGCACGTCGTCCACCATGCGCACGCGCAGGAGGTCGGCTCGTTTGCCCGGGACGAGTTCGCCGCGGTCTGTCAGGCCAAGGGCCTTGGCCGGGTTGGCGGTGACGGTGGCCAGGGCCTGGTGCAGGGGCGTGCCCAGGCGCTGGGCCATGACGAAGGGGGCCTGGAGGAGGCTTGCGGGCATGTAGTCCGAGGACAGAATGTCGACGAGGCCGTCAGCGGCCAGGTCCAGGGCCGAGACGTTGCCGGAGTGGGATTCGCCGCGCACGACGTTGGGTGCGCCCAGGACCGTGGCCAGTCCCAGTTCGCGGGCCTTGGCTGCGGCGGCGCGGGTGGTGGGGAACTCGGCGATGCGCATGCCCAGGCGGGCGGTCTCCTCGACGTGCTC
>DPKT01000339.1 GCA_003542385.1 Desulfomicrobium sp. | reverse complement strand
AGGACAGGCGCCTGGACATGCCCGCCGTCGGCCCCGATACCCTGCGCGTCATGGCCGAGGTCGGAGCCACCTGCCTGGCCGTGGAGGCCGGCGGGTGCATCTTCTTCGAACAGGGGCACACCCTGGAATTCGCCGACGCGAACGGCATCGCCATTGTCTCTCTGCCCGAAAGCGCTTCCTGATCACCGCCCGCCTCGTACTCAAGACACCCTTTCGACGCTGTTTCCGCGGCAAGCTCCTCCGTGACAGCCGCACGGTACCCACTCAAGGTCAAAAAAAAGGCCGGGACGCAAGCCCCGGCCTTTCTGTAAGGTTCGTGTCGTACCGTTCTACCTTTTGTTCAGCCCCAGAATCTCGACTACCTTCTGCGCCGCCTGTGCCGTGAAGGCGTCTTCGGAAAGACGATCCTTGTCCTCCTGCCCGATGACCAGACGCGGGGCGTTGGCAAGCTTCTCGTCGGGCGTGATGCCGTATTCCGGCCCGAAGGAATTCTGGTAGTACATGTCCTGGAAGCCCGAGAACTTGAGGGCGTGGGCCGTGGCGTCGAGCACGGCCAGTTCGTCCTTGTCCATGAGGCCCTGCTCTCGGGCCTTGAGCAGCCCGGCCAGGCATTCCCCGCCCTGGGTGCAGGCAATGTGCCCGTGGCGGTTGGCCAGAAGCATGGACTCGATGATGCGCTGCTCACTGACCTGCACCACCTGGAAGGAGCCGCCCAGAGCCTGGTATTTGTCCGCCAGGAAGGCCACACGCGGGAAGGAGACGGGATTGCCGATCATGGCCGCCTGGGCCACGGAGGGACGCACCCTGACCGCCTCGTAGCGTCTCTCGCCTGCAGTCTGGGAGTAGTAGCGGAAGACCGGGTCGGCATGCTCGGACTGCACGCCGAAGATGCGCGGCAGCACGTCGATGACGCCAAGGCGCAGTAGCTTCAGGAAACCGCCCATGACGGCCGTGATGTTGCCCGCGTTGCCGATGGGCACGAACACTGCTTTGCCGCGCATGTCCCAATCGTACCACTGCGCCACTTCGAAGGCGTAGCTTTCCTGGCCCAGGATGCGCCAGGCGTTCTTGGAGTTGAGCAATGCCACGCGGTAATGGTCGGCCAGATACTCGACAACCTTCATGCAGTCGTCGAACACGCCGGGGATTTCGAGCACGCGCGCCCCGCTGCCCAGGGGCTGGGACAGCTGCTGGGCCGTGACCTTGCCCTTTGGCAGGAGCACCACGGAGGTCAGGGGCTCACCCACATAGGCGGCATAGAGCGCCGCTGCGGCCGAGGTGTCGCCCGTGGAGGCGCAGATGGTCAGGACGTTGTCCCAGCCGTGCTTGGCCACGAGATGGCGCAGGTAGGAAAAGGCGCAGGCCATGCCGCGGTCCTTGAAGGAGGCCGAGGGGTTCTGCCCGTCGTTCTTGAAGGCCATGGGCTGGCCCACGAGGCGCTCCAGCGCGGGGGAGGAGCGGGTCACGGGCGTGTTGCCCTCGCCGAGGTAGACGATGTCGGACTCGCTCAGGACGGGCGCCATCAGCTCGTAAAAACGGAAGATGCCGCGCAGCGCCGGGTTCTTCGTGGCGGCGCGCAGGTCGAACGTGTCTCGCCAGGCCTGGCCGGAGATTTTTTCGAGTTCGCCGAACCGGGTGTCTTCCAGCAGGAACACGCCCTTGCACTGAGGACATGTGTAGTGGAGTTCGTCGATGGGATACCTGGCCTGACAGCCGAGGCAGACATATTCCATTTCCCCGCAGTAGGCAGGGAAAACATTGGCTTCGCGCATGGGACGCTCCCTCAAAGGACAGAGTTACCCGAGCACCGTATCGAGGACGGCCCCGGCAAACAGAAAGACGGCCACAAAACCGTTCAGGGTGAAAAACGCCAGGTTGACCCGGCTCATGTCATGCTCGGAGATGAGACGATGCTCCAGAAGCAGGATCGCGGCGACCGCCAGGCAGAAGGCCAGATAGACGAGTCCCGCTCCGGAGGCCCAGCCGGCCAGGAGAAAAAAGAGGCTGGTGACCACGTGGCTGAATGTCGAAACGGCCAGGGCCGGCCCCACGCCGAGCTTTGCCGGAAGGGAATGCAGGCCTGCGGACCGATCGAACTCCGTGTCCTGGCAGGCGTAGAGGATGTCGAACCCTCCCACCCAGAAAGTCACGCCAAGGGCGAGCAGGACCGGAGCCATCTCCACCGCGGGCGAAACTGCCAGCCACCCTGCCAGCGGGGCCAGCCCCAGGACCGAGCCCAGAAAGAAATGGCACAGGGCCGAGAAGCGCTTGGTGAAGCTGTACAGCCCGGACCAGACGAGGGCCGCGGGTGAAAGCATCAGGCACAGCGGGTTCAGGAACCAGCAAGCCACGACGAAGACGGCCGCGCTCGCTGCGATGAAGACCCGCGTTTCGGCCACGCCGATTTCCCCGGTCACCAGGGGGCGCGTCAAGGTCCTCGGGTTCTTGGCGTCGATGGACAGGTCTGCCAGCCTGTTCACGGCCATGGCGAAGGAGCGCACCGCGACCATGGCCACGGTCAGGGCGATGAAGACCCGCCAGCCGGGCCACCCGCCGGCAGCCCAGAGCATGCCGAGATAGGCGAAGGGAAGCGCGAAGATGGAATGCTCGATCTTGACCATGCGGGCCAGGAGCACGATTTTACGCCACATGCCGCCCCCTACTTCGCCATGACCTTGAGGAAGCGCTTCTTGCCGACCTTGAGCACGTATTCACCGGCCTCAAAGGCAAAGGCGGGATCGTCCTCCTTGCGTCCGTCGATGGTCACGGCGTTCTGCTTGCACATGCGGCGGGCGTCGCCCTTGGACGAGCATACCCCGCTCTCGCTCAGCACGTCGACCAGCGTCGTTCCGGCAGCCGCTTCGAAGACCTCGATGTCCTCGGGAATCCCCTGCTTGGCGAACACGGCGTTGAACCCTTCGCGCGCGCCGGAAGCCGCCTCCGGACCGTGGAAGCGGCGCGTGATCTCCTCGGCCAGATCCTCCTTGGCGGTCTTGGGGTGCAGGGCCCCGTTCAGAACCTGATCACGCAGGTTTCCGATGTCGTCGAGGGAGCGGTCCGAGAGCAGCTCGTAGTAGCGCCACATGAGTTCGTCGGAGATGGACATGACCTTGCCGAAGATGTCGGCCGGAGCCTCGTCGATGCCGATGTAGTTGCCCAGGGACTTGCTCATCTTCTGCACGCCGTCGAGGCCTTCGAGGATGGGCACGGTCAGGACGATCTGCGAAGCCTGGCCGTGTTCGCGCTGCAGGTGGCGCCCCATGAGCAGGTTGAACTTCTGGTCCGTGCCGCCGAGCTCGACGTCGGCGCGCAGGGCCACGGAATCGTACCCCTGCACCAGGGGGTAGAGGAACTCGTGGATGGCAATGGGCTGGTTGCCCTTGAAGCGCTTCTCGAAGTCGTCGCGTTCGAGCATGCGCGCCACGGTGTAGCGGGAGCACAAGCCGATGAAATCAGCGGCCGTGAAGGCGTCCATCCAGGTGGAGTTGAAGGCGACCTCGGTCCGCTCCGGGTCGAGGATCTTGAAGATCTGCTTCTTGTAGGTCTCGGCGTTTTGCAGCACGGCCTCGCGGGTCAGGGTCTTGCGCGTCTCGGACTTGCCCGACGGGTCGCCGATCATGCCCGTGAAATCGCCGATCAGAAAGATGACGTGGTGGCCGAGTTCCTGGAAATGCTTGAGCTTCTGGATGAGTACGGTGTGGCCCAGATGCAGGTCCGGGGCCGTGGGGTCGAACCCCGCCTTGACGCGCAGGGGCGTGCCGCGGCGCAGCTTCTCGACCAGTTCCTCCTCGTTGATGATCTCCACGCTCCCGCGCCGGATCTGTTCCAGCTGGCGGGCCAACTCTTTGTCTGTCATGGCTCTTCCTTATGTTCCCTGTATTGCCAGGGGACGATGCTCAGGCATTTTCCCCGGTCCAGTTCGATCACAACACCGTTCAGCATGCACGGTCCCTTCGCAAGTTCGAAACGCTGCGGCAGGCAGGTCTGAAACTTGCGCAGAATGACGTCGTTGTCCATGCCCAGGCACGAGTCCTCGGGCCCGCACATGCCGAGGTCGGAAATGTACCCCGTGACCCCGTCCAGGACGCAGGCGTCGTTGGTCTGGACGTGCGTGTGCGTGCCCACGACGACCTGCACACGGCCGCGCAGCATGTGGGCCAGGGCCCGCTTTTCGGAGGTGGCTTCGGCGTGCATGTCCACAACGACCAGCGCCCCGGACGGGATGGATGCCAGCAGGCCCTCGGCCGTCGCGAAAGGGCAGTCCACGGGGTCCATGAACGTCCGTCCCTGGAGGTTCAGCACCGCAAGCTCGGGCAGTCCTTCCCCCAGGCTGTACACGCCGCAGCCCCGTCCCGGCGCACCGGCCGGGTAGTTGGCCGGCCGCAGTATCCAGGGTTCGCTCGCCAGAATGGGCCGGATGTCGGGGAACTTCCAGACGTGGTTGCCCGTGGTCAGCACGTCCACCCCGGCACGCCGCAGTTCCATGGCGCTCTTGGCCGAAATCCCCAGGCCCCCGGAAGCGTTCTCGCCGTTGGCCAGCACGGCGTCCAGGCCCATTTCACGACGCAAACGCGGCAGATGGTCCTTCACCATCTGCCGCCCTGTTCTGCCAGCTATGTCGCCGAGAAATAAAAGCCGCACGAAGGAGCTACTTGGCAATGCCTACGGCCCTCTTCTCGCGGATGACCGTGACCCGGATCTGGCCGGGGTAGGTCATCTTCTCCTCGATCTGCTTGGCGATGTCCTTGCTCAGCATGAATATCTGATCGTCGTTGACCGCGTCGCAGTCAACCATGACGCGCACCTCGCGGCCGGCCTGGATGGCGAAGGCGCGGCTCACGCCGTTGAAGCCGGTGGCGATGCCTTCCAGCTCCTCCAGGCGCTTGACGTAGCTCTCCAGCAGCTCCTTGCGCGCACCGGGGCGGGCCCCGGACAGGCTGTCGGCGGCCTGCACCAGGACCGCGTACACGGACTTGGGCGGAACGTCCTCGTGGTGGGCCGCGATGGCGTGCACGATTTCGCTCGACTCGTTGTACTTCTTGGCCAGGTCGGCGCCGATGATGGCGTGGGGACCTTCCACTTCGTGGTCCACGGCCTTGCCCAGGTCATGGAGCAGACCGGCCCGCTTGGCCTTCTTGATGTCCAGGCCCAGCTCCGCGGCCATGATGCCACACAGGAACGCGACCTCCAGGGAGTGCTGCAGCACGTTCTGGGTGAAGCTGGTTCGGAAGCGCAGCTGCCCCAGCAGGCGCACGATCTCGGGGTGGATGCCGTGCACGCCGAGGTCGAAGGTGGCCTGCTCGCCGATCTCACGGATCTGGACGTCCATCTCCTTCTCGACCTTCTTGACGATGTCCTCGATGCGGGCGGGATGGATGCGGCCGTCGCTGATGAGGCGCTCCAGGGAGCGCTTGGCCACTTCACGGCGCAGGGGGTTGTAGGCGGACAGAATGACCGTTTCGGGCGTGTCGTCGATGATCAGGTCCACGCCCGTGGCGGCTTCGATGGCGCGGATGTTGCGCCCTTCGCGGCCGATGATGCGGCCCTTCATGTCCTCGCTCGGCAGTTCGACCGAACTGACCGTGTGCTCGGCGACGTAATCGCCCGCGTAGCGCTGGACCGCGCTGGCGATGATCATCTGGGCCTTGCGGTGGGCGGTCTCCTGGGCTTCGACCTCGATGACGCGGACCATCTTGGCCGCTTCATGCCGGGCCTTGCTCTCGATCTCCTGCATGAGACGGGTGCGGGCCTCTTCGGCCGTCAGGCCAGAAATTTCCTCGAGCCTGGCCTGCTGCTGGGTGACCATCTCCTGCAGGGACTCCTCCTTCTCCTCCACGGCCCGTTCCTGCTTGGCGACCTTCTTCTCCAGGTTGACCAGCTCGCTTTCCTTCTGAGCCAGGGATTCGACCTTCTTCTCCAGACGCTCTTCCTTGGCCTGGAGCCTGGCCTCGTTCTTCTTGAGCTCGCGCTCACGGTCCTTGGCGTCCTGCTCGATCTCCTTCTTCAGGGCGAAGACCTCGTCCTGGGCCTGAAGCAGCAGTTCCTTCTTGTGGGCCTGGGCGTCCTTCTTCGCCTCGTCGAGAATGCGCTCGGAAAGCTTCTGTGCGTCCTCGATTTCCTTGTCGGTGATATATTTCTTGAAAAGATAACCCGCTACCGCACCGATGCCGATACAGATGAATGCGGTGATGATGATGTCAGCCATGAAAAACTCCTTGGCGCAATATATTGAAACGCCTGCGCGAGGGCCATAAAGTGACGCTCCTGTCCTTCAATCGGACGTTGGGAACGACAGCGCGTGTGATCGTCGCATCTGCAAGGAGGGAATCGGGCGGGCCTGGCTCTTCGAAAGGACAGACTTTTGAAAAGCCCCGGAAGGCAGTGTTGGGAATTATTTTGAACCTCTTAAGTTAAGAGGGGGTTGGCTACAGCCCATCAGGCTTCTCCGGTATTGCCCGGAGCATGCACACAAGGCCGTTGTAAGCTACCCTAATTGCGCTTTATTGGCTCAAAAACGCATCACCAATCACTGACCCTCCAGGGTTTAGGTCTGCTGTTCTTCAGGACTATCTATCTTCGAAAGAAGCTGCTGCAGATTGCCTTCAAGCTGCGACAGCCTCCCTTGATCATGTAAATAATCGTCGGCCAGACTGAGTGCCAGATATGTCAGGAGCCGCTCCTTGCTCATGTTGCTGGCCCGCCCCTGCAACTCGCTGTATCGCTTGTGCACGAAATCCACCGCCTGGTGAATCCGCTCGGGCGGAACGTCGGCCGCGAAGGAAAGTTCGAGGCCGAGCACGGTCAAATTGTATCCTGGCATTGACTATTTTCTATCAACCTCTTGCAACCTGTTCAAGATATTTTCGACCTTGGCCAGGACCGCCTCCTTGGTCTGTCGTTCCTGCTCAAGAGATTCCTTTAATTGCGAATTCTCAAGTTTCAAGGCCTCCTGGCGTTCCAGGAGAAGGGTTATCTTCTCGGTGAGTTGATTCAGGATATCCATGTAACGTCCTAGGATTGAGGTTTTTCTTGGCGCTTTTTTCTCTCAATGTTCGTCTGCCGGGCCCTGGCGACACAGAGGACCCCGTCAGGGACATCCTTCGTCACCACCGACCCGGCTCCGACAACCGCCCCGGCCCCCACGATCACCGGGGCCACCAGTGCGGTATTGCTCCCGATGAAGGCTTTCTCGCGGATCTCGGTGCGGTGCTTGCGGACCCCGTCATAGTTGCAGGTGATGGTGCCCGCGCCGATGTTCACATCCGCCCCGATGTCGCTGTCGCCGAGATAGGACAGGTGCCCCGCCTTGGCGCCCTCATGGAGGACCGCATTCTTGACCTCCACGAAATTGCCGACCCGGGCCTTTCGGCCGATGTCGGCCCCGGGCCGGAGACGGGCGTATGGGCCGATCGATGCGCCTTCACCGACATGTGCCCCCTCAATATGAGAAAAGGATTTCACTTGGCAAGGACCAAGAACCGCGTCCCTGATCCAGCAGTGTGACGAGATGCGCGCACCCCGCTCAATGCGGCTGCGCCCGTAGATTTCACACGGACCGACTATCTCGACACCCGGGGCGATCTCGACATCGGGACCGATGACGATCGACACGCCGTTGCGCAGAATGACGCCAGCTCGCAGATGTTCCTCGACGATTCGCGCCCGGAGAGCTTCCTCGAAGTCGACCAGCTCCCGCGGAGAATTGATGCCGCGCAAGAGTTCGGAACTGCCGAAGGGCATGCCTGCGACAGCCAGCCCGGCCTGTGCACACAGGCCGATCATCTGCGTCAGGTAGAACTCGCCCTGGGCATTGTCCCGGTCCATTTTCGCCAAGAGCTCAGTACACTTGACAACATCGAACACGTATACGCCGGAATTGACCTCGTTGATCTCCCCGCCGTACTCCACTGCGTCGAAGTCCTTCTCCTCCACGACGCGCAGGACAACGCCCTCGTTTGACCGTACGACACGGCCGTACCCGAAAGGATTTTCCAGCTCCAGGGTCAGCATGCCCATTGCCGCCCCTTCTTCTCGGCACAAATCCGCAAGGGCCTCCACCTCCTGAACAGGAACGTACGGAGTGTCTCCGTTCAGAACGCAGACATGGGACAGACCGCTCGCGACGATCTCCGGCCAGGCCAGTGAGACGGCGTGACCCGTGCCGAGCTGCTCCTCCTGCAGGACAAACTGCAGATCACGCGAAGCGAACGTCGACCGGACCTCCTGCGCCCCGAAACCGATGACCGTCCAGACGAGCCCGGGCGGGACGTGTCCGAGCGCATCGAACACGTACCCGAGCAACGGCTTGCCCAATACCGTCTGCAGCACTTTAGGGGAATCGGAATGCATCCTCGTCCCCTTTCCGGCCGCTAGAAGAACATATCCCAATGTGGCGCTCATTCGTGTCTCCATGGCTGTACGAAGCCTCCCGGCCAGCGGGAAAAAGGTATCGGCTCCTGACGGGGAGCCGGCGACGCAACGGTTATCCTCATCCTGTTCGCAAACAGGCCCGGAAAATATCGACAGATGGGCCGCGGTTCAAGACCCCGAAGCCAAAAAAAAGGCAGGTTCCGGAGAACCTGCCTTCGTAGTCGTCATACAGCCTTCATTACATGCGGCACGTGCCTTCGCTCACGGCGCTAGCACGACACTTCATGCGGTGAAGCGCCCTGGCCAGAGCGGCCTGCACGGCCGCGTGATCCAATTTCTCCTGTTGCTGCTTGGCGCGCTGCTCGGCTCTATCCTGAGCCCTGCGGGCCCGCTCCAGATCGATTTCTTCAGCTTTTTCCGCCACTTCAGCAAGAACTGTCACCTTCGCAGGGGACACCTCGGCAAACCCGCCGGCAACAAAGACATAGTACTTTTTGCCGTTCAGTTTGTAGTAGAGGCTCCCGATACCAAGCGCAGAGAGAAACGGGATATGATTGGGCAGGACACCGAATTCACCGTTGATGCCAGGAGCGCCGACATAGTCGACCTCTTCCTTGAGCACCATCTTGTCCGGTGTCACAATTTCAAGCGTTATTGTCTTAGCCATATCAATACCCCAGGGCAAGAATTACTGTTTCTTGGCGTTTTCCAGAGCCTCGTCCAAGCCGCCGACCATGTAGAAGCAGGACTCCGGAATGGAATCGTGCTTGCCCTCGATGATCTCCTTGAAGCCCTTGATGGTGTCTTCGAGCTTCACGTAGCGGCCTTCTTTGCCGGTGAACTGGGCGGCAACGAAGAAGGGCTGGGACAGGAAGCGCTGCATCTTGCGGGCGCGGGAGACGGTCAGCTTGTCTTCGTCGGACAGTTCGTCCATGCCCAAAATCGCGATGATGTCCTGCAGGTCCTTGTACTTCTGGAGGATTCTCTGCACGGCGCGAGCGGTCATGTAGTGGTCCATGCCGATGACGTTGGGGTCAAGGATGCGGGACGTGGAGTCCAGCGGGTCCACCGCGGGGTAGATGCCGAGTTCTGCGATCTGACGGGACAGAACGATGGTACCGTCAAGGTGCGAGAAGGTCGTGGCCGGCGCGGGGTCGGTCAAGTCGTCGGCGGGAACGTAAACGGCCTGCACCGAGGTGATGGAACCCTTGTTGGTGGAGGTGATGCGTTCCTGCAGTTCACCAAGGTCGGTGCCCAGGGTCGGCTGGTAGCCGACGGCGGAGGGCATGCGGCCGAGAAGCGCGGAGACTTCGGAGCCGGCCTGGGTGAAACGGAAGATGTTGTCGACGAAGAGGAGCACGTCCTGGTTTTCTTCGTCACGGAAGTACTCCGCGGCGGCCAGGGCGGTCAGAGCGACGCGGGAACGGGCTCCCGGAGGTTCGTTCATCTGACCGTAGACAAGGCAGGCTTTGTCCAGAACGCCTGCGTCTATCATTTCGTGATAAAGGTCGTTTCCTTCACGGGTGCGCTCGCCGACACCGGCGAACACGGAGATGCCGCCGTGGTTCTTGGCGATGTTGTTGATCATCTCCATGAGGATAACGGTCTTGCCGACGCCGGCGCCACCGAACATGCCCATCTTGCCGCCCTTGGGGAAGGGGACGAGCAGGTCGATGACCTTGACGCCGGTTTCAAGCACTTCGATCTTGGTCGACTGCTCGGTGAAGCTCGGGGCCGGGCGGTGAATCGGGTAGCTCTTCTCGGCGACGATGGGGCCCTTTTCGTCCACGGGGCGACCCACGACGTTCAGGATGCGGCCCAGGGAGGCCTTGCCTACGGGCACCTGGATGGGCTTGCCCGTGTCCTTGCCGATCTGGCCGCGAACGAGGCCGTCGGTGTTGTCCATGGCGATACAGCGGACGACGCTGTTGCCAAGGTGCTGGGCGACTTCGACGACCAGGTTGTCTTCTTCGGCGTCGATGGTCGGGTTGGTGATCAGAATGGCGTTCAGGATGCCAGGAAGTTTGCCCTCGGCAAACTCCAAGTCGACAACAGGCCCGATGACCTGCACTATTTTACCGGTATTAACAGCACTCATGCGTTATGCCCCCTTATCCTTTCAGTGCCTCGGCACCGCCTACGATGTCCATTAATTGGGTGGTGATGCTCGCCTGGCGCGCCTTGTTGTAGACAAGGGTCAGGCTGCCGACCATTTCGTCGCAGTTCTTGGTCGCGTTATCCATGGCCGACATGCGTGCCGCATGTTCGCTGGCCGACGTATCAAGCAGGCCGCGGTACATCTGGACCTTGACATATCTGGGCAGAAGTTCGGCCAGAAGCCCTTCCACCGAAGGTTCGAAGATGTATTCGCTCGTGGCGCCGGTCGGTGCTTCCGCCTCGGCCGTCTCGGCCGGGAGAATCTGGGACGCCGTGGCTTCCTGCTTGGCGATGCTCACGAACTTTCCGAAAACGATATGCACTTCGTCAAACTGTCCGGAGAGATACCCATCGATGACGAGGTTGCCCGTTTCGCTGGCCAACTGGAAATCGAAGTTGGTCATATTCTCAGCGTACTGCGAAACGATCTCGAACTTCGTCTTGCGGATGAAATCCCTGCCTTTCTTTCCGATGCAGATAAACTTGACGGTCTTGCCTTCTGCTTCCTTCTGCTTGGCCAGCCTGTTGGCGGCGTTGCAGAGGTTCGCGTTGAAGCTGCCGCACAACCCCTTGTCCGAAGTGACCAGAACGATGCCTATGTTCTGAATCTCTTCGCGCTTCTCGAGCAGGGGATGGACGCTGGCGTCGGCGCGGGAAGCCAGATCGATAAGAATGTCATGGAACTTATCAGCATAGGGACGGAAGCGCTCGATTCGGTTCTGAGCACCACGCAGTTTCGCGGAAGCGACCATGTTCATCGCTTTCGTGATCTGCTTGGTCTTTTTCACACCGACGATCTTGTTTTGAATGTCCCTCAGTGATGCCATTTACGACTCCTTAAACGATCCTAGGCTTTGAAACCGGCTTTGAACTCGGTCAGGGCTGCGGCCAGCTTCTTTTCGGTTTCGGCGCCAAGGTCCTTGGTCTGCACGATTTCGGCCAGGACGTCGGATTTCTGGTTGCGCATGAAGTCGACCAGTTCGTTGCCGAAGCGGATGGCGTCGGTCACGGCGACGTCGTCAAGGTAGCCGCGGGTGCCGGCGTACAGCACTGCGACCTGCTCTTCGACGGGCATGGGCTGGTACTGGGGCTGCTTGAGCAGTTCGACCAGACGCTCACCGCGGGTCAGCTTGGTTTTGGTGGCCTTGTCCAGGTCGGAGCCGAACTGGGCGAAGGCGGCCAGTTCGCGGTACTGGGCGAGGTCGAGACGCAGGGTGCCGGCGACCTTCTTCATGGCCTTGATCTGGGCCGCGCCGCCGACTCGGGAGACGGACAGACCGACGTTGATGGCGGGACGGATGCCGGCCATGAACAGGTTGGGCTCCAGGTAGACCTGACCGTCCGTGATGGAGATAACGTTGGTCGGGATGTACGCGGACACGTCGCCGGCCTGGGTTTCGATGACCGGCAGGGCGGTCAGGGAACCGGCGCCGAGGCTGTCGTTGACCTTGCAGGAACGCTCCAGCAGACGTGAGTGCAGGTAGAAAACGTCGCCGGGGAAAGCTTCACGTCCCGGAGGGCGTCGCAGCAGCAGGGACATCTGGCGGTAGGCCACAGCCTGCTTGGACAGATCGTCGTAAACGATCAGGGCGTGCTTGCCGTTGTCGCGGTAGAACTCCGCCATGGTGCATCCGCAGTAGGCCGCGATGAACTGCAGGGGAGCCGGTTCGGAAGCGGTGGCGGAGATGACCGTGGTGTAGGCCAGGGCGCCGTTCTGGCGCAGGGCCTCGACGACCTGGGCGACGGTGGAGCGCTTCTGGCCGATGGCGACGTAGAAGCAGTGGATGTCGCTGTTCTTCTGGGCCAGGATGGCGTCGACGCCGACGGCGGTCTTGCCGACCTGACGGTCGCCGATGATCAGTTCGCGCTGTCCGCGGCCGATGGGGGTCATGGCGTCGATGGCCTTCAGACCCGTGTACATGGGCTCATGGACGGACTTACGGGCGATGATACCGGGAGCCTTGATTTCGACGTTACGGAACAGATCCGTCTGGATCGGCCCGAGACCGTCGATGGGATTGCCCAGGGGGTCGATGACACGGCCCATGACCGCGTCGCCGACGGGAACCTGGAAGATCCGGCCCGTACGCTTGACGATGTCGCCTTCCTTGATGTGTTCGGTCTCGCCGAGAAGAGCGACGCCCACGGAGTCTTCTTCAAGGTTCAGAACCATGCCCATGACGTTACCGGGGAACTCGAGGAGTTCCATGGCCATCGCGTTTTCGCAGCCGTAAACGCGGGCGATACCGTCACCCACCGACAGGACCACGCCAGTCTCGCTCATCTCGACCTTTTTCTCGTAATTCTTGATCTGGCCTTCGATGATCTGGCTAATTTCTTCTGCTTTGATCTGCATAGCCTCTACTCACCCCTTTTGATATTTTCTTTCAAAATTTGCAGTTGAGCCCGAATACTAGCGTCAAGGACCTTGTCCCCGATCTTGAGCATGAGCCCGCCGATGATGTCCTGATCAACTTCGTAATCAAGAACCACCTTCTGACCCGACTCTTTTTGCAGTTTGTCGACAACGTTCTTCTGCACACCGTCGGAAAGCTTCACAGCCGTCACCAGTTTGCCGCGAAGAACGCCTTGGGCCGCATCCAGGAGCATGCCGTAAGACGCGTTGATCTCGGGGAGAAAAGCCAGCCTGTTCTTGTCCGCCAGAAGCAGACAGAAGTTCCGGACCATGGCGCAGGGCGCGACCTTGTCCAGAATCTTGACGATCACTCCTCTCTTTTCTTCCACGCCGAAAATCGGGTTGCGGAAGATCTTCGTGAGCTCAGGCGCATTCTCCAGGACTCCAGCCAGCCTGGCCAAGTCGTCGCCGTACTGCGCCATCACAGCCTTGTCGGACTGCGCCTGCGCAACGGTGAACAACGCCTTGGCGTACCGTCTTGCTACGATATTCCCAGTCAATTGAGCACCACCTTTTTAAGATATTCGTTGACCAAATCTTCGTGATCTTTCTTCTTCAGCTGCTTTTTCACCATGTCTTCGGCGGCAGCGACGATCTTTTCGGCCAGCTCTTCACGGATGGCGTCAATGGCCAGCTTGGCCTCCTGAGCCGCGGAAACTTCGGCCTGAGCCTTGATCTGCACAGCCTGGGCTTCGGCCTTCTCGATGATCGCCTGACGCATGGCCTCACCCTGGGCCTTGGCGTCGGCAAGGATCTTGGCTTTCTCGGCCTCGAGATTGGCGATGCTCGCCTCGACTTCCAGCAGGCGCTTCTCCGCGTCGTCCTTGCGCTCGTCGAGGTCGGCCAGGTCCGTCTCGATCTGCTTGGTGCGACCGGTCAGCATGTCCGCGATGCGCTTGCCCGCGAACTTGTAGACCAGGAAGGCCACGATGCCGAAATTGATAAAGCGATACAGAAGGTCGAGCCATTTGTTATGGCCCCCACCCTCTCCGTCGCTGGCGAAGGCTATCGCCGCGCAAAGAACCAGTGCTGCCGTCACCAATCCGACAGTCTTGAATTTTTTCAAAATTCCGCCCTCCTTATATGAAAAAGTAAATCTGTGACACACAAGGAAATTCAGCCCGACTACGCCTTGCTGAGCACCTTATCGGCGACGTTCTTGGCATAGCCCGCGACTTCGTTGCGCAGGGCCTTCAGGGCGGCCTGCTTCTGACCATCAATCTCTTTGCGGGCGGCGGCGACCTTCTCGGCGGCTTCAGCGCCGGCCTTGGACAGCACCGCGGCCTCGGCCTCGGTCCCTTCGGCCTTCAGGGACACGCGCATCTGCTGCGCCTCGACCCGGGCACCGGACAGGGAAGCCTTGTAATTTTCGAGTTTGGATTCAGCCTGGGCCGTGAAGGCCTCGATGGAGCCGAGCTTTTCGCTCATGACCTCGGCCCGCTTCTTGATGATCCCACGGATCGGGCGAAACAGGATCAGGTTCAGCACCGTCAGGATGATCAAAAAGTTCACAAGTTGCGCAAAAAAAGTCCAATCGAGATCAATCATGCCGCCCCCCAAAGAGTATGTGAATTTTTGTTCAAAGTCACAGGGCCTCTATCTGATTCCCATTTTCGTGTCAAAATCTTTTTGGGCAAACCGTTCGCAAATTGGTTTGCAAGTCCTGGGTTTGCGCACTTTGTTCAGAAATTCACGTGCCTTGGGCGCACCCTCCGAAACAGGGAAACAGGGCCCCGCCCAATGGGCTACGAAGCGCTTTCCTCCCGCTTGAGTCTGAAAAACGAGGCGCACTCCGCTCGGCGGAGCCGGGATGTCAGGCGTTCTTGAAGACGAATCTGCGCATGGCCACGTTGAGGACCACGCCGATCATGCAGAAATTGACCACGGACGCGCTGCCTCCGTAGCTGACGAAGGGCAGGGGGATGCCGACCACGGGCATGATGCCGAGGACCATGCCCATGTTGATGAGGATCTGCCAGAAGAAGTAGAAGAAGACCCCGGCTGCGAGGTAGCTGCCGAAATCGTCCTTGGCCTCCATGGCGACGATGTAGATCTGGTAGAGGAAGGAGCAGAAAAGCACCAGCAGGATCATGGAACCGAAAAACCCCCACTCCTCGCCGAAGACGGCGAAGGCGAAGTCCGTGTGCTTCTCGGGCAGGAAGCGCAGCTGGCTCTGGGTGCCCTGCAGGAAGCCCTTGCCCCAGAACCCGCCCGAGCCGATGGCGATCTGGGACTGGATGATATGGTAACCCGCCCCGAGGGGATCGTTCCCGGGGTCGAGGAACGTCAGGATGCGCTGCTTCTGGTAGTCGTGGAGAAAGAACCACCCGAAGGGCAGCATGACGGGCAGGGCCACGATCAGGACCTTGAAGACCCCCGCGGTGATGCCCTTGAACAGGATCATCCCGCCCAGGATCATCAGGATGTTCAGGGCCGAGCCCAGGTCGGGCTGCTTGACCACGAGCATTGCCGGCACGAGTCCCACGAGAAGAATCTTCCCCAGGTTGATCCACCCGAGACGCCCGTCCATGCGAGCCAGCAGCCGCGCCCCGAGGATGAGCACGGCGATCTTGGCCAGTTCCGTGGGCTGCAGGTTGAAAAAGCCGAGATCGAGCCAGCGCTTGGCCCCGTAGATGGTCTTGCCGGCCACGCTGACCGCCAGCAGGAGCAGCAGCGACAGGATGAAATAGGGCCAGGACACGGCCTTGAAGTGACGGTAGTCGACCAGGACGATGCAGGACAGGACCAGAAGCCCCACGCCGCCCCAGAGCAGCTGCTTGTTGAAGTAGCTGTCGAGTTCGATGCCGGAAGCGACGCGCAGGGCGCTGGCCGAGTACAGGTTGACCACCCCGACCAGGAAGAGGATCGCGGTCAGGGCCACGAGGCCCCAGTTGATATGGAAGACAAGGCGTCTGTCGAACATGTGCGTCTCCCTCAATTCCCCTGCGGCACGCCGAAAAGGGCGTCGAACACCGCGCCGACCACCGGCCCGGCGTCCGAGCCGCCGTGTCCGCCGTGCTCGACCATGGCCACGGCCACATACCGCCGCCCGTCCTTCTCGGCGAACCCCGCCAGCCAGGCATGGTCCCTGTATTTGTAGGGGATCTCCTGGGTTTTCTTCTTCTCGTACTTGTCCATGAGCTTGACGACCTGCGCCGTGCCGGTCTTGCCGCCGATGCGGATGCCCTCGCGGCGCAGCAGGCGGGCGGTGCCCCTCTCCTCCTCGACCGTGGCCACCATGGCGTCAAGGACAAGCTTTCGCGTCGAGGCCTTCATGGGCAGTTCGCCGACGACGTCGGGCGACGCCGTGGCGAGCAGAGTCGGCCGCAGGATTCGCCCGCCGTTGATCAGCGCGGCCACGAACCTGGCCACCTGCAGCGGGGTCGTCTGGGTGTACCCCTGACCGATGGAGTAGTTCAGGGTCTCGCCGCGCTGCCATTTCTCGCCGAAACGCTTCAGCTTCCATTCGGCGGTGGGCATGTTGCCCGAGCGCTCGTGCGGCAGTTCGACCCCGGTCTTGACGCCGAAGCCGCAGCGGGTCGCGTAATCGCTGATGGCGTTCACGCCCAGCCGTTCACCAAGCTGATAGTAGTATACGTCGCAGGACTCACGCAGCGACTTCTTGAAATCGACAACGCCGTGCCCGCCTTTGTTCCAGCACCTGAAAGACCGCTCGCCGAGTTTGTAGCTTCCCGAGCAGAACACGGTCGTGGCCGGGATCACGGAGCCGCTTTCCAGGGCCAGGCCGCCGACGACCAGCTTGAAGACGGAACCGGGCGGATACGCGCTCTGCACCGGACGGTTCTGCATGGGGTGCTCTGAATCCTCGAGCAGTTCCTTCCACTTGGCGTGGCTGATGCCGACGACGAACTCGTTCGGATCGTAGCTGGGCAGGCTGACCTGGGCCAGGATTTCGCCCGTGTCCGCGTCCATGGCCACCACGGAGCCCGTGCGGCCGTCCAGGGCCTTGGTCGCGATTTCCTGCAGCGGCAGGGAGACGCTCAGGTTCAGGTCCTCTCCCTTGACCGGCTGGGTGACGATCCGCGACGACAGGACGCGGCCCGACGCATCGACCTCGAACTCCTCCAGCCCCTTGGTCCCGCGCAGCCGACGTTCCAGGACATATTCCACGCCCTGCTTGCCCACGTCGTCGCCGAGCTGCAGATCCGGGTCGTCGTTGAGCTCCTCCTCGTTGGCCCTGGCCACATAGCCGAGGACGTGGGCCAGGGTAGGACCGTAGGCGTACGAGCGCTTCGGGCGCACGGCGATGGTCAGACCCGGCCAGTCCTGCCGGTGCGCCTCGACCAGGGCCACGAGTTCAAAGGGGATGTTGGGCACGATGACCTGCTCGTCGAAGTGCTTGACCCTCTTGCGGCCGATCTCGAAGACCTTCTCCAGTTCGTCGCGCGGCTGGCCCGTCCAGCGGCTGACCTGGTCCAGGGTCTTCGGGATGTCCGGGCAATCCTCGCGGACCAGGGCCAGGGCGTAGGCGGGCGTGTTCTCGGCCAGGAGCACGCCGCCCCGGTCGCGGATGATGCCGCGCGGGGAAAACATGGTGCTCTGCCGGGTCCTGTTTTCCTGGGCGCGGCTGGTGTAGAAGTCGTTCTTGTAGATCTGCAGGTACCAGAGGCGTATGCCGAAAACGCAGAAGAGCAGGACGATGCAGATCAGCAGCAGGTTGGGGCCGGAAAAAATCCGGGGCCTCTCGGGGGTGTCAAACGCGCCCATGTCCGCCCCATCTGCGGTAGGCGATCAGCATCCCGCCCCAGAACAGCACGTACGCCAGCCATTGCTTCGCGACCCAAGGCCAGGGCGAATGCATCCGCGCCCCGATCTCCTGGAAGCTGATGGCCCCGCTCAGGACAACCCAGGCCCACACGGAGAGCACGAGGGAAAAAAGGAGGATGAAGAGCGGGTTTTCCGGTTCGAGCAGCCACTTGGTGAGCAGAAAGAAGGCGAACATCCCTGCGTAGAAGAGCACAGCCACCCCGAAGGCCAGGTTGCCGATCCCTTCCTGCACGAGCACCCACAGCACCGTCATCCAGCCCACCGTCAACCAGCGGCCCGTCTGAAGGCAGACGAGGAGTCCGGGCGTCAGGAAGTCGAACCCTCCGGAAACTTCCTGGCCCCAGAGCGCAAGCACGAGGTACCCCGCCCACCAGACCGGGTCGGGTATGCGGCCCGGACGTCGAGAGCCGTACGGAGCGGCGGACAATCTCACGACCTCTTGCGCACGGGATGGCGCGCCGGCTTGGACGGTTCGGCCCCGCTAGCGGCCGGTTTCGAGGCGTTCACCGCAGGTTGGTCCGGCTTGTCGGAGGTGGCGTTGGTCGAATTCGCCGTANNCCCGCCGCGGGGACGACCTGGCCTGCGGTGCTGTTGGCCGCCGGCTGTGCGGCGCCGGCGGAAGCCATGGGCTGCCCCGGATCGTACCCGTCAGTGCGGCTCAGGACCAGCAGTTCCTCGTAGTATCGCAGCGCCAGCAGCGGCTCGGCGTAGACCTTCTGGAACAGCGAGACGTCGGCGGGTGTCACCTCGACCACCCGGGCCACGGGAATCCCCTTGGGGAAAACGCCGCCCTGCCCGGAGCTGATCAGGATTTCGCCGGGCGCCACGGGATCGTTGCGGGGGATGAACTTCACTTCCAGAAACGCGCCCGGCCCCTGTCCCTGGACGATGGCCGGAACCCGTCCGTCGCTGGTGATGACCGGTATCCGGCTGGTCGAATCCGAAAGGAGCAGAACCGAAGAAAAATGCATGCCGGGCTTGACGATGCGGCCCACCACCCCTCGGGGCGAGATGACCGGGTCGTTGGCCCGCACCCCGTGGGCCGAGCCCAGGTCGATGAGCAGGGTCTCCAGGATGGCGTTGGGACCGAGCCGCTGGCCGATGACCCTGCCGCCGCGCGACTCCCAGTTGGCCTCGGGGCTGAAGCGCAGCAGCGACGTCAGGCGGTCGGCGGACTTGGCCTTCTCGGAGACCCGCGCCAGTTCGAGTTCCAGTTCGCGGACCCGCTGGGTCAGATCCTCGTTCTCCTGCCGCACCCCCACCAGATAGACGTAGCGGGACCAGAACTCGTCGGCGTTGCTCTGCAGCCAGCGCCCGGGAGTCATGACCCAGCCGGCGACATCCAGACCGACCATGGCGGCCAGCCGGTCCAGATACCCCGTCTTCCAGTTCCACGTGTACATGGAAAAGTAGAGAAAAAGCGGAAGAAAGAAGAACAGAAGCAGATATTTGAAGCGGGGCGACATACGTCTAATCGATGGTTACCTCGCGCAGTACATCCAGGTTGTCGAGCACCTTGCCGGAACCGAGGGCCACCGTGGACAGAGGGTCTTCCACCACGGTGATGGGCAGGGAGGTCTCCTCGCGCAGCAGGCTGTCGAGTCCCTTGAGCAGCGCCCCGCCGCCTGTCAGCACGATGCCGCGGTCCACGATGTCCGCGGCCAGTTCGGGCGGGGTCTGTTCCAGGGCGATGCGTACGGCCTGGACGATGGAGTCCACGGGCTCGGAGATGGCCTTGCGCACCTCTTCGGAGGTGATGGAGATGTTCTGCGGGATGCCCGAGACGAGATCGCGGCCCTTGACGTCCATCACCAGCTCTTCATCCAGGGGATAGGCCGAGCCGATGGTCACCTTGATGTCCTCGGCCGAGCTTTCGCCGATGAGCATGTTGTACTTGCGCTTGACGTGCTGCAGGATGGCCTCGTCCATCTTGTCCCCGCCGATGCGCACGGACTTGGAGTAGACGATGCCCGCCAGGGAGATGACCGCCACCTCGGTGGTGCCGCCGCCGATGTCCACGACCATGTTGGAGGTCGGCTCGGTGATGGGCAGGTCGGCGCCGATGGCCGCGGCCATGGGCTCCTCGATGAGGAAGACCTCGCGCGCCCCGGCGCTCTGGGCCGACTCGCGCACGGCGCGCTTCTCGACCTGTGTGATGCCCGTGGGCACGCAGATGACGATGCGAGGCCGCACCAGCCGGCGGCTGTTGTGCACCTTGGAGATGAAGTGCCTGAGCATGGCCTCGGTGACCTCGAAGTCGGCGATGACGCCGTCCTTCATGGGCCGGATGGCCACGATGTTGCCGGGCGTGCGGCCGAGCATGCGCTTGGCCTCGGCGCCCACGGCCAGGACTTTGTTGTTGCCGCGGTTGTCGCGCTTGACGGCCACGACCGAGGGTTCGCGCAGGACGATGCCCTTGCCCTTGACATAGACGCAGGTGTTGGCGGTCCCGAGATCGATGGCCAGGTCGTTCGAGAAGAACCCTAAAATCTTATCCAAAATTCTGGACATATATTTCCTCTTTTATCATGTTCAGCATGGTCCGCTCGCACGGACTCTTCCGGGACATGCCAAGGCGGAACACCGACCCGACGGGCCGGAAAAATGACGTGTAATGAGCCGCGCTGAATACCAGAAGATCACCGCGCAGGCAACTACCGCCCCGGAAGGGACAAATTTCAATCATACCAGGCATGTCACCAAACCCATTCCATTCCCTCGCGGTCTACTTCCGGCGACGTTTCGGGCACCGGGTCCGCAAGATCCCCCTGGACGCGGGCAGTTCCTGCCCCAACCGCGACGGCAGCATTTCCGTCGGCGGATGCTCTTTCTGCAACGAGAAGGGGTCGGGAACGGGCAGGGCCGCCGAAATGTCCCTCGCGGACCAGTACCTGGCCGGCCGCGAACGCATCCTGGCCAGAGGTGGGGGAGTCCGCTTCCTGGGCTACATCCAGTCGTTCTCCAACACCTATGGCCCGGCCTCGCGGCTGCGGGCCATGATGCAGGCGCTGGAGGGTCTGCCCGACCTCGTCGGCATCGCCGTCGGCACGCGCCCGGACTGCCTGGACGAGGAAAAGCTGGACATCCTGCGGGCCGCCCCCTTCGAGGAGGTCTGGCTGGACCTGGGCCTGCAGTCGGCCCACGACCGCACCCTGCGACGCATCAACCGGGGCCACGACGCGGCCTGCTTCAAGCGCTGGGCGCGCGAGGCCGGAGAGAGGGGCATCAAGGTCTGCGCCCACGTCATTACGGGCCTGCCCGACGAAACCCTGGCGGACTTCGAACAAACCATGGCCGTTGTCAACAGCCTGCCCGTGGCCGGCGTAAAATTCCACAATCTCTACATCTGCCGAGGCACGGCTTTGGAGCGGGACTGGCGCGAAGGTCGCGTGGAACTCCTCACGAAGGAGGAATCCCTGCGATGGCTGGTGCGAGGGCTTGCGCTCCTGCGGCCGGAAATCGTCGTGCACAGGCTCGGGGGCGACCCCGCCCCGGGCGAACTGGTCGCCCCGGACTGGGCCCTGGACAAGGCCGGATTTCTCGACGCCGCCAGGCGTCTGCTCGCTCATGAGGACGTCTGGCAGGGCAAGGCGCTTGGCCTCCCCCTGCCGCAATGGTTCGATCCCGAGAGAGGAAAACACGCATGAACACGATTGCGGAGACCTTCGCCAACGACTGGTTTTCGGCCACCTTTCACTGGCGGGACGGTCTGCTGACAACCATCGCCCTGAGCGGCGACCGCAGGCCGGCCACGCCGCCGCGCTCACCGTTCGGGGCGGAGTTGGCGCGGATCGTCGCGGGCTACGACCGCCTG